>JAYVQZ010000156.1:0-9242 GCA_043776735.1 Deltaproteobacteria bacterium
AACCCAATAATGGTGTTTTGATCCCCATGAGCCCCCCTTGCTCGGCACACTGGCACGGGAATCAAACAAGGGAAAGTGACTTGAGCACTTCTAGCCTAACACTGACAGAGAAGGCTCCAGCCCAGAACCGCTCCGGCCAACAGAACGCGGTACCACACGAAAATACGGAAATCCGCCGTGCGGATATAGGTCAACAGAAGGTGGATCGCCATTAGGCCCGTGATTGTGGAGGTTAAAAACCCATTGATTAAAAACGGCCACGGCAGGGCACCGGAATCCGCTAAATGTTTCAGCTCAGGAAGTTTATGAAGAAAGGCCCCCATGGTTATGGGAAACGCCATCAGAAAAGCAAAGCGTGCTGCAGCGGGCCGGTGGAAACCTTGAAAGCGGCCCATCGTAATGGTCGACCCAGACCGAGAGACGCCAGGAACTAAGGCAAGACATTGGGCGAACCCAATCCAGAGCGCCTCTTTAAAAGTCATCTCTTCCAAATGTTTGATTGAAGGGTATTTGCCATCCACCCAATAAAGAAGAAATCCCATCGTGGCCAAAGTAGCGGCAACCAAAAGGGGCGCCCGAAAGGCTGATTCCACCACATGCTCAAACATCAATCCCGCCAGTCCGCCGGGAATGGTGGCAACGATAAGCAGCCAGGCCAGTTTTCGCTCGCGGTGAAAGCCAATTTTTCGCTCGATGACGCTAAGGAGCCCCGCTTTAGTTAACAGCCACCAGTCTCTGGCAAAATAGACAAGCAACGCTGCTGCGGTGCCGCCATGAAGAAAGACATCGAACGCCAACCCCGGGTCTTCCCATTTAAAAAACCAAGGAAACAACAGCAGATGGGCTGAGCTGGAGACCGGAAGGAATTCCGTGAGTCCTTGGAGACAACCAAAAACAAAGGCGTGAAAATGGGTCATGCGCAAACCTCAAAGTTGGAATTCTAACGACCGCTATCAAAAAGAGCTTTGACGGAATTATAATGGCCGAGAAGCCCTTTCAAAAGCTGAAGATTGAGTGCGGGGACTTTGTTTCCTCCAGCCCCTTCCATATCGACTGCCATGGTAAGGCTGTTCAGGATTGCCTCCTCGGTTGCCTCAATGACCCCCTTGTAGGCGGGATCCAAAAACGTATCTAAGACCATGTTGTAACTGCGCACCGGCGTAGAAGCGACACGCGGGATATCGTTTGCGGTCGTAAATCCCAGGATGATCTCACCACTACTATGGGCACCGTAACTACCAACGCGCCCCACTCCCAGAGCGGCCCGCCGACAAAGACGGTTGATTTGATTGGCAGTGAGCGGCATGTCCGTTCCGATGACGACGATAATAGAGCCGTAGTTATTTACCCGACGATTATAACGGCCTTGGGAGTTGGAGAAAACGCGCCCGACCGGATACCCATCCATGCGCAAATGTTCCATTACGCCAAAGTTAGAGAGCACCATGACCCCTATGGTGTAGGTTTCATTTCCCATGGGAATAACGCGAGAAGAGGTGCCTATTCCGGCCTTAAAATCGCAACAAATCATGCCGGTTCCTGCACCCACAGCCCCCTCTTCCACTTTTCCTCCGGAGGCGTTGTCGAGAGCCGAAAAAACATGTTGTGGTTTGATGTGCAGGCCAACAGCGTCGTTTAAAAAACTGTCGTCGCATTCCCCCACGACCGGTATGATCACCTCTTGAAGCTCGCGAATGGACTGGTACTTTTGTGCCATCCACTTCACTACGCTGTCACTTACCCGCCCTACCGACAGCGTGTTAGTCAACGCGATGGGCGTCTCAATCAAACCCCACTCCATCAACTGGGTCATGCCGGCGACTTCGCCAGCTCCACTTAGAATAAAACCGCCGCTTACCAATTTTTTTTCGTAAATATCATCGTTGGGAATGATGACGGTGACACCGGTTCGCACGGGACCGTTTCCTGGTTTTCGTCTTCCTGAACCTTCAATCAGTGTCGAATGGCCTACCTTAACTCCAGGGACATCAGTTATCGCGTTGAGCGGGCCGGGGCTGTACTCTCCAATGGTTAGCCCCAGATCGCGCACACGCACCCGTCGGACTGCCTCTTCGCGGTATTTTTCGTAGAGGTTCATCACCAGACCTTCAGCCGTTCAATACTGCGCCACCGTTGGATAGCCGGGGACAGAATCCTTTTGATCAGAACTTCGTAATTCATGCCAGAGCGCTCGGCCAAAATGACCAGATCGCTAAATTGTGGCGCTAACCCCGGCAGAGGATTGATCTCGATGAAATAAATATTCCCCCGGGAATCAAGCCGGAAGTCGATACGGCCTACGTCACGGCAGCCCAGTAGGCGAAATACTTTCTTCGCAAAGACACTCACTTTTCGATCGAGCTCTTTTCCAAGGCTTACCGGACAAACCAAGTTAAAAATGGGGTTAGCAGTAGGCTCTACGTGCTTGGCTTCGAAACCGTACACTGGAAATTTTCCAGCCTCTCCGGTGAAGGAGATCTCCATTGGTCCAAGAACTTTAAGCGTGTGGTTACCCAGCACGCCAATGGTGAACTCACGCCCTTCAATATATTCTTCACAAAGAATGGGCTCTTTAAAATGGTGCCACTGTGAAACTGCAATGCGCACCAGTTCGTCTTGCGACATCACGACAGACTTTTCGCCAATTCCTTTGGACGTGCCTTCGTGGTTGGGCTTTACAATGACAGGAAAACGTAGCGCGACGTCGGGGAATTTTGCCCCCCCCTGATAAACGAAATATTTGGGGGTGAGAATACGATCCTGAGCCAAAAGCTTTTTAGTGAGCGCTTTGTCTAAGGTGATCGCCAAACAGGTGGCATCACTCCCGGTATGCTCAATCCCCAAGAGATCACAGATGGCAGGAACCTGAGCCTCGCGAGCCCGTTTATTTGACCCTTCGGCAATATTAAATACGACGTCGACCTTATATTCGATGAGGTCTTCGGAAAGCGTCTTGAGCGCCTCGATGGGAATGACGTCAAAGCCCATCTTTTCCATGGCCCTATGAAGCGCATCCACGGTCTTTTGAGAATCAAACTCCGCCTCATGAACGTACTCAGGATCAGCAACGTCCTTGCGCTTTAAGTTGTAAACGAGACCTACACGAGGGTTTTTAGTGCTTCGCAGACGATAGGGCGCTCTGGCCCGATTTCCATTCAATTTTAGTCGAGCACTGGCGGCCTCGACAATTTTTAGAATGGTGGCGTTGTAATCGAGTCCCAAAAGTTTGGTGGCTTCAAAGACACCAGCGCCCGGCTGTAGGCTTGGCAGCGCATTTAGCTCTAGAAAATAGAGCTCCCCCTCCGGGGTAATTCGAAAATCGGCCCGCGTAAAATCGGAAACGCCGCAGGCCGGGATAATCTTTTTCATGCATTCAATGAGCCTGGCTCTTAGGGCGGGCTCAATGGCAGCCGGACAGCGAACTGACACCACGTCATCTAGGTGATTTTTTAGCTCGTAATCGTAAATCGCATTTTCTGTCCCATCGGTAGTCTTGGAAAAAATGTATTCCAAAGGCTCCAATACCCCGCCGTCCCCGACGCCGGCAATAAAGGGAACCGAGACGTCACGACCGGGAATAAACCGTTCGATCAACAGCCCATGGGGGAATTGTTTGAGACATTCTGTGCCGTAACTCATCAGCTCATCGGCATCACGGCAAAAGGAGCGCGAAGTGATTCCTTTGCTCGATCCTTCATAGTTGGGTTTTACAAACGCGGGGTAGACCACATCGCGAACGATGCTCTCAAGCTCGATAACGTTGTTAACGAAGTACCCCTCGGCCACGGGAACTTTGCGAGAGGCCACCATCTGTTTGGTAAGAAATTTATCTAGAGTGAGAAAACACCCGTAGGGGCCAGTGCCAATATAGGGGATTTTTAATTGTTCGAAGATCGTCGGGCCAAGGCTTTCTCGCCCCACCCCGTAATAACCTTCGGCCGTATTGAAGATAATGTCGGGTCGAAGCTCATCCAACTGCCGAATCCAAACAGATACGGAGTCTTTTAAGGTCATCTCGATGTCGGAGACCTGGTGGCCACCTGAGGCCAGCGCCTGGTGGATTGAGGCAATGGTTTCTGGAGTATCAAACTCCGCTTGTTCCATGGAGTCGTCAGTTTTACGATTAAAAACGAATGCGATTTTCACAGTTTTTTATCGAGAGAATCCCTTGAGGAGTCAAAGGTTTATTTCACTCGTTCCCCTTAATGCCATACGGCAGTTTGATCTAGCCGGACTATTTATCAAAAGTCTCCAACAGGACTTTCCAGTATTCAGCACCTAGCTGGCAGGTTGGCTCCTCACTAAAGTCCCGAAGCCCCGATAACGGAGGCGCCACTTCTACAATGTCTCCGCCAACAATCGTAAAATCGCGCGCTAAACGCTTAATGAGACCGGTGACAAAATCGGGCGTTAAGCCGTCGGTCTCAGGAGTCCCCGTGGCGCTGGCCCACTGGCTATCCGTGCCATCTATATCGTTGGAGACATAAATTTTGCTAACTCCTACGTTAGCAAAATGTTCAGCGATGCGTTCTCCCACCGCCTCTTCTCCCTGTCTCACTTCATCGGCCCAAACCTGAATGATGGGATACTTTTCTGTCCAGTAGGCCTTATCTCTTCCAGAAACTCTGAGTCCCACTTGCACCAAATGGTGAGGCTTGAGTAGCTTCATGGTGTGGTAAGCCCAAGTGGCAAAACAGTATTTCACCCCAAAACGAGACGCCATCATGTCAGTGTGAGCATCAAAATGTAGAATGCCCAAGTCGTCGGGATACTTTTGGATGTAAGCGTTTACTACCGGCCACGAGATACTGTGATCTCCACCCAGAATCGTGAGCTTAGCCTCTGGGTTAAGCTCCCAAATCGCCTCCACGACAGCTTGAGTGATCGATAACGGGCTCACCGGAAGGCCCTCTCCTTTGTCCTGATAAAGGGCCGTTCGGACTAGAGCGATCTGTTCGCCATTGAGCATCTCGTCGTGCAAGAGTTGAGGAACGGTCGCGATGTCGCCAAGGTCGAGAAAGTCTTTTGGCAGCGATCCCCACCTGCGCAGGTAGGCCTCGCGAATGCCGATCGGACCCAGGTTGGCGCCCCGAACAATACCGGCTCCGGTGTCAGAGGGAACCCCAAAACCCATGCGTTTGCTCCGCCGGATCTTTTGCAGCGTATCTTCCCAGGCTCCGGCTACCACGGTGGGATTGTCAGAACCGTAGAGCTCTTTGGCCAAATGATTGGCCCAGCCTCCTCCTGTGGAAACCGTCAATAGTCCCCGCCCGGGAGGGCGAAGGAAAAGGCGCAGTCGGTCTATGGCAGATAACGATGGCATGGGAGCTAGAGTATCTTTTCTTAGGGCCGGCGGCAAAAATCGAATAAAACCCAAACAAACCCTTGAGCCTTGAGGTTTTTTTCCCTAGTTTAGCAGTCCCATGTCACTGCGCATCGAAGAACTGGAAAAGAGCTTTGGAGAATTTAAACTTTCCCCCATCTCGCTCTCCCTAAAACCAGGGGAGTTTTTTTCGCTTTTGGGGCCAAGCGGCTGCGGAAAGACCACGGTTCTGCGCCTTGTTGGTGGTTTTGAAAAGCCAACCGGTGGAAAGATTTTTCTCTGCGATAAGGATATTACTTCCCTCCCCCCTCACCATAGAAACCTTCATACGGTTTTTCAAAAATATGCACTCTTCCCGCACCTCAACGTGTTCGACAATATCGCTTTTAGCCTTCGTCTAAAAAAGAAGAGCAAAACAGAGATAGATGACGCCATTCTCGATGCCCTTAGGCTCAATGAGATTGAACAGCTAAGGGATCGCCGGATTCAAGATCTCTCCGGGGGACAGCAGCAACGTGTCGCCCTAGCCCGAGCTCTCGTGGATCAGCCCTCCCTCTTGCTTTTGGATGAGCCACTTTCGGCGCTTGATCCCGCCTTGAGACTTCGTATGCGCGAGGAGCTCAAATCGCTCTGTCGCCGTATTGGGATCACTTTTGTGCTGGTGACCCATGATCAGGAGGAGGCCCTCCAGCTTTCCGATAGGATCGCCGTGATGAAAGAAGGAAAATGCCTTCAGGTAGGAACGCCTAAAGAGATCTATGAGGATCCGGTGGATTCCTTTGTGGCTCGATTCATTGGCCCACTCAATGAAATCCCAGGAGAGATTATCTCTGAAGAAGGAGATCTTCTTTCGATGAGTTCCCCCTTGGGCGTGTTTCAGATTAAACGCAATGGACAGAGCCACCCTGGCCCTTTGACCAAGCACCTCTCCCTTTGTTTGCGGCCAGAGAAAATGCGGCTGCTACGCCAACGCTCGGCCACTCAGGAAAATCTAATTGAAGGAGAAATCATGGAGCTTTGTTATCTGGGATCGCGCACGGAGTACCTGGTACGCACCCGAGAACTGCTTTTTAAGGTCTTTGAGCCTGAATTAGAGCGGCTTAAGAAAAAATCTCTCAATAGCGGCGATCGCATCTACCTCACCTGGAGAAAAGAAGACGCCATTTGCCTTCCCGGTCCGGGGAGAGGGAATTGAAGCTTCCCCTTCTGAAATGGGATGAAATAAAGCCGTCCGCTTGGACTTTTCTGACTTGGCTAAGCCTGTTCACGCTACTCCCCTTTTTGATTATCTTAGGAATGAGCTTTATTCAGAAAGGCCCTTACGGGACTTTGACTTGGATGCCGACTTTGGCCAACTACGCTCGATGTTTCCAATGGATTTACGTTCGAGTTTTAGGAAAAACTCTTTTCCTGGCCGGGACAGCAACTTTGAGCTGTTTGGTCTTTGGCTTTCCTGTTGCCTACTTTCTGGCCCGCTCTCAAGGGCTCAGACGTAACCTCGGCTTGGTTCTGCTCTTCATTCCTTTTTGGACTAACTTCGTGCTGCGGATGTACGGGATCATCTCCCTGTATGGAAATCACGGACTGCTCAACCAGACTCTCCAGGCCATAGGTATTATCGACGAGCCGCTCCCCATCCTTTACACCCGCTTTGGGGTCTACCTTGGGTTGGTCTACAACTACCTCCCTTTCCTGGTAGTGCCTATTTTCTCCGCCTTAGAGAAGCTGGATGAGTCTTGGCGAGAGGCAGCCCAAGATCTCGGAGCCAACCGCGTTCAGGTATTTTGGCAGATCATCGTTCCTAATATTCGGGAGGGCGTGTTGGTGGGCAGTCTTTTTGTCTTTATCCCCATGCTGGGGGAATACGTCATCCCCGACCTGCTAGGGGGGGCAAAAGAGGCATTTCTCGGAAACGTGATGGTGAGTCAATTCTTTGTGATGCAAGATTGGCCGTTTGGCTCGGCACTGGCCGGGCTCTTGGCTGGTATTTTACTGCTTACCCTGTGGGCACAGGCCAAATGGGGCCAGGGGCACGGAAAGTTTTCTCATGCGTAAGAAGCCGAACGCTTTCGTCACTACGGCGTTCGTATTGGTAATAGCGTACCTCTACGTGCCGTTGGGCTATCTCATCGTTCAGACGTTTCTTAAAGATCCCAACAATATTCACGGAGGCTGGACCCTTCAATGGATCCTCCACCTACTGCATAACCCGGATCTTCTCTCTCCCCTTTGGACTAGTCTTCAGATAGGGCTCCTCTCAGCAACTCTCGCTGTGACTATTGGAACCCTAGGGGCAGTCGGACTCACTCCTATTGCCGCTCGCCTGCCGGTTGCGGCGCAGACATTAATTTTATTGCCCATCTTATTACCTGAAGTGATTACGGGATTATCGTTACTCCTTTTCTTTCTTCTGCTTCGTTTTGAGTTGGGATTTTTCACCGTCGCTCTTGCGCACGCCAGTTTTAGTGCGAGCTTTGTCTATTTTATCGTGACCGAACAACTGAGAAAACTAGATCCCAACTTGACTGAAGCTGCGCAGGATCTGGGCGCCCGGCCCGATCAGATCTTTTTGAAAGTGACCGTGCCTAACGTTCTGCCCGGAATCTTGGGCGGCTGGCTCTTGGCCTTTACCCTTTCCTTTGATGACTTTCTCATTTCCTTTTTTACCAGTGGTTCGGGAGTGACCACGCTGCCCTTGAAAATCTACTCCTTGATGCGCTTGGGAATCTCACCGGAACTTAATGGACTTTCGTTCCTGATGATTTTACTTTCTGTCTCTTTGGTTTTGGCGCTTTTATTAAGGCGGGAGAGTCGCGGATGGGTGCTAAAGAGATAAATAAGAAGTTTCGACAGGCTTTAGGCATATCCTTCGGAATATTCATCGTAGTGATCGGCGGCCTGCGCATCCTTCGGGCAGAGAAAACTGAGGCTCCTGTTTTGCGGATCTACGTATGGAGCACCTATTTTTCTGAGGAGATCTTAAAGAAATTCACCGCCAAAACAGGAATCAAAATTCAACAGAGCTACCTCTCCAGTAATGAAGAGATGTTTGCCAAGCTTCGGGCGGGCGCGACAGGCTTTGATCTGATTCAACCTTCGGACTACATGGTTGGCCAGCTGGTTCGCCTTAACATGCTCAAGGCGTTGAATAAACTTGCGATTCCCAACCTGACTCATTTAGACCCTGCCTACCGCAATCTTCCTTACGATAAGGAGGGAAATTACTCTGTGGTTTTTACTTGGGGAACCACTGGTATTTCCATCAACACCGAGAAGGTAAAAATACCGGCTGAGGGCGTGAGCTGGAAGCTCTTGCTGGAGTCGCCCGATCCAAAACACACTTCGATTCTCGACGACATGCGAGAGGTTTTTGCAGCGACACTCCGTTTTCAGGGAGACTCCATCAACAGTACGGATGTGAAGTCCCTGACTAAAGCCCGGCAGAAAATAGTAGCCGTTAAAGACCGGATTTTGATGTTCAACTCCGAACCCAAGGCCTTTTTGCTCAATGGGGAGTTAAACATTGCCCACATCTTCTCTGGCGACGCGGCTCAGACGCAGGCCGCTAATCCTAAAATTAAGTATTTCATTCCTAAGGAAGGCGGAACGCTCTGGACTGATAATTTCGCCATTCCCTCAACAGCAGTGCACGTTAAAGAGGCCCATGAATTTATCAACTTCATCATGGATCCAGAGATATCTGTTGAGATTATCCGCGATAAAAAGATCGCCACTACGAATCTTGCCGCGAGAGAAAAACTGACTGAAGAGGAACGCAACGATCATTGCGTTTACCCCGAACCCAAGGAACTTCAAAAAATGCATTTTCTTGAAGACCTAGGCGATGTGCTTCAGGTGCTTAGCCGCATGTGGACGGAACTTAAGTCTTAACGTTTTCGGCGCGGGCTCGGCAGGAGTT
>JAYVQZ010000157.1:0-2381 GCA_043776735.1 Deltaproteobacteria bacterium
CCACCAATGATCTTTCCCAAACAAACGATGTCCGGCTGCAGGTTGTAATATTGCGCAGCTCCTCCAGGCCCCACACGAAAGCCGGTAATCACTTCATCAAAGATCACTAAAGCGCCGTATTGACGTGCAAGAGCCACGCAACTGGCTACGTGTTTTTTATCGGGAACCCAAAGGCCATGATTGGCAGGAATGGGTTCAAAAAGGACAGCCGCAACGTCGTCTACGTGCGCTTCGAGCATTTTCTCAAGCGAGCCTAGGTTGTCGTAGTTCACCATTAGCGTTTCGCTGACAACTGAGGAAGGAACTCCCTTTGAGGTGCTTTCCGAGAGCTCCGCAACGCCGCTTCCGGCCTTAGCCAATAAGGCATCGGAATGGCCGTGGTAGGTACCTTCGAATTTTATAATCTTACTCCGCGCCGTCGCTCCTCTGGCAAGACGGATGGCTGTCATGAGCGCTTCGGTTCCGCTATTCACGAGACGGACTTGTTGAAGGTAGGGAAAAGCTTTGAGAATTAGGCCGGCAAGTTCTACCTCTTTAGGATGACAGGCGCCAAAACTGGTCGCCTGTTCGGCTTGTTCCTTAAGAGCTTGTACTACTCGAGGGGGACAGTGGCCCAAAATATGCGGGCCAAAGGAGAGGCAGAAATCAACGTAGCTCTTACCCTCTACATCGGTAAGAGTGGCGCCATTCCCCTTTTGAAAAAATATTGGAGAGCCACCTACGTGTTTGAACGAACGCACTGGCGAGTTAACGCCGCCAGGAATCCTCTCTTGCGCAATCTTTTGCCATTCCGCTGATGTCATTTAAACCAGCCTTTCTGCGCTCCTGCGGAAGCGAAATAGGTAACCACCGCTTGAGCGCCTGCGCGGAAAATAGCGGTGAGGTTTTCAACCGCCAATTTTTGTTCGTCCGCTAGGCCCGCCTTTGCCAAGGCCTTTACCATTTCATATTCGCCACTCACGCTATACGCCACCACTGGCACAGGGGAGATCTCACGAAAACGGGCGATGATATCAAGATACGCCAAAGCAGGTTTTACCATGACCATGTCGGCCCCTTCTTCGAGATCGAGATCCAATTCGCGTTCTGCTTCGATGATGTTTCTAAAGTCCATTTGGTAAGTTGAGCGATCGGCACCGCCTTCTCCCGACGGGCTAGAATCGAGAGCCTCACGAAAGGGGCCATAATAGCTGGACGCATATTTTGCCGTATACGCCAGAATGCCAACCTGGGACAGGCCAGCGTCGTCTAGAGCTTCCCTAATGGCGCCGATGCGGCCATCCATCATGTCAGAGGGGGCCACAAAATCTGCTCCGGCTTCCGCATGGCGGAGGCTCATCTGTGCCAGGGGGCTTAACGAACTGTCGTTATCCACTTCGCCGTTTTTTAGCAGCCCGCAATGGCCGTGAGTGGTGTACGGGCAAAGGCAAACGTCTGTAAAAAGGACAGGTTCTTTTCCAAACTCTGCGCGAATTTTTTTGAGTGCTCTGGCAATCAGGCTCTTATCGGAAAGTCCTTCCGATGCTTTTTCATCCTTTTTTGTCGCGTTCCCAAAGAGCAGAAAGGATTTTAACCCCACCTTAAGATCTCGCTCAATCTCTTTGAGCAGCCGATCCTCGCTAAAACGCGATACGCCGGTAAACCCACTGATGGGCTCACTCTTACTAATTCCATCTGCCAGGAAATAGGGCTGAATCATTCGCGAAGGGGAAAGGGAAATTTCGTGAGCAAGATCTCGAATCGCTGGTTGAGCTCGCAAACGTCTAGGTCGTTTCATTACCACACCTCATTGATTCGATTGAGATCGCTTCCCGGGATCACTTTGGCTTGGGTTAATCCATGTTCGAACAAAGAAGTCTCAGTGAAAGTGCCGAGAGCAAATACACGGGCCGTGGCCGGAATCGAGAAAGACGAAAGAAAGGCTTCCACCGACGAGGGACTGGTAAAAAGAAGGGCGTTTAGATTTGCGACTTCCTTTTGGGAAATGGTCTTAGACAAATCAGTTTTCTTTTTGGTGCGATAAATAGCAATGACGTCCACCTTGCACCCCAGAGCGCGGAGCGCCTCAGCAATTAGGGTGCGGCCCCCTTCGGCCATGGGGATTATGACGGATGGCTTTACTGTGGAGTTGGAAAGTAGATCCTTAAATTCTTCTAGAAATTTTTCGCTACCGGGCTCTGTGGGATAGAAATCAGCGTTGAGCCCGTCTTGACCAGCCGCTTCGGCGGTGGCTTCGCCAATGCAAGCCACTTGGGTCTCTAATGGAAAATCTAGTCCGGTCTCCATCCACGCCTCTGTCCAGAAGCGAACTCCCCGAGAACTGGTAAATAAGATCCAATTTACCGGTTGGTCGGCCAGCGCCTGTAGCTTTTCCTGGTCAA
>JAYVQZ010000158.1:0-2380 GCA_043776735.1 Deltaproteobacteria bacterium
GAACGAGAGCGTTACCTTGTTGCCGAACTTCTCCTGGTCGAGGGGCATCGAGAGACTAATGGGAAAAGCGTTCGGATCTTCACGCCAGGATTTCTCGTATTCAAATGAGTAAACCTCTTCATCATCCTTGGTGAGTGTCCCGACTTTCTTGCTCTCGAAAAAGGCATAGAGATGCTTCATCAGTCCTCCATCTTCAGCACGACTTTGAAGCCCAGGATTTTCCCGAGCTTCAGAAGGGTGGAAAGGCGAACGCTCTTTTCGCCTACCTCGATTTGGCTGATCCCGTTGTGGGAGAGGTCGCAGTAATCGGCGAGTTCTTTCTGGGTGATCTCCAGCTCGTTACGGCGGCTCTTAAGGACCTTCCCTAACTCAGCCTCGCTCTTGATGATCTCATCTTTCATCCTTGGCCTCGATTCTCACTATAGTGAGAATAACTTGCTCGTTGCCTGGAATCCAGGGTTTTTCTCACTATAGTGGGAATATCGGCTGATTAAGGCCAAAACTGCAGCTATTCTCACTATAGTGAGATTCCATGCAAAGAAGATAATCAAGGTTAGGCTTACCGCCAGTACCCTACGTGGTATGCGAGTACTTGAAGGTCCAACCAATCCAGGTCCTTAAGCGGTTGGTGTCTTCATCCGATAGGAGATGAGTGAGATTCCCCATACAAATTCTCGCCCTGTTATTAGTGGGGCCATTCCTATTGGGTCAAACCCCGGACCATTTAACAAACAATCCGGCTCGTCCTACTCAAGAGGGGGAACAGGACACTGCCTTATCTCAATTCATTCTGAAAAATGGCGGTACGTTGCCGAAAGACCTAGATGAGGTGCGAAAATACTACGACCAAACTTACAGATATTGGACTGATGAATTTGCGGGTGTAGTGGTCCCTTTTTCCGATGCTCCAAAATATACGGATCTCATCGAAGCACGTTCCATCTTTGCCTCACCTCTACAAGATCTCTTTATTGGTGGGATTAAAAAGGACGACGGCACATACGATATTGAGTTCATATCTTGGAACTACAAAAAAAAAGAATTTGATTTCGGACGAATTGATTACTTCGGAACTCCCCAAGCTAAATCAGTAGTCGTCGATAAATCCGAATGTATCGTTTGTCACAAGGCACACGGACCTACATTCACGGTGGCAAACTGGGAAAACGCGGCCTTTGATTCGTCAGGCATAAATGCGGGAGTTTATCGCGCCTTCATAAAAATGCACACCAAAGACGACCCTCGAATTCAGAGTCTTCACCAAAGAATAGAGCAAATTTACCAAAATGATACGAAAGCCCCTCTTCAGAGAGAGGTAGTTGATGAAGCTAGAAAACAGATCGTGGCGGATCTTAAACCTATTCGATGGCACGGAATTGATCTGAATCCCGGTCAAAACCCTGCTTTCTTTGAAAAACGAGTTGCTTCAGCAAACCAGGTGGGGGTACTTCACGCGTTTGTTCAGTCCTTAAGCGATAGCGCCGATAGAAAGAGGATTGTCGGTACGGTCCTAAAAGAAGCCTTTTTTACAAGTGGAATAGTCCTCCATTCAGATCTGGCGGACGAACTAACAAATGATCAAAGTCGGTTGGGAAAGGCCTTAAACGACTTTCCCTTAAATCGTTCTTTCTTGTTCCGGCCCAATCCACTTACACATTTGGGTGCTCCCGATCTGAAAAATCCAGAGCAACTTCTTGTCGCCCACGAAAAGAAACGGCAGGGGCGTTTGGCGAATACTGCCAAGACCGAATCCCCCACTAACGACAGCATAATTTTTCAAAGATCTAAACCACTCTTTGGAGCTGGGACTTTCGGAATGCGGTATAGCGATCTCGTGGAGTACTACCGGGCCTCGTTGGGAGTTACGCTGACCCTGGACGTCTCAACTAATAACTACGAGCATTACTTGCCAGAGGTTTTGACGCCGCAGGAAATGAAAACATTCTTGCAAAGCACACAGTTCAAATCGCTTCAGGGATCCGACGTTCTTCCAGATCGTAGAGATTTTGAAAGGGCGGCACAGGCCTGGAAAGATGGCGCCAAATTAGAACATGCGACCGGCAATTCTAAGAAAAAGACAGAGTTCTCACCTGTCAAGAGGTGTCAGGATTGCCACTTGGGCAAGGACTCGATCTACCCTTTTCCAATCGATCTTACGTCGGTGAAGGATTGGGAAGCCTATCTTTCAAGCACTGACAATCAGACACAGGCCCGGGATTGGATGGAGAGTGTGATAAGTCACTTGGAAAAGCAAACCATGCCCCCGAAGCCCTTCTCCACCCACCTCAAGCCGGAGGAGGTGAGAGAGTTAACGACTTTCCTCAAGAAGGCGAGGAGTAGGAAAAACTAGGTAATTATGAGTTCCCTGGGTTTCTCGGGG
>JAYVQZ010000159.1:0-9210 GCA_043776735.1 Deltaproteobacteria bacterium
GAACAATTCCTATCTGCATGGCACGGTACATATAAAGCGAGAAGGCTTGAATCTGCTCCACTCCTTTAGGCTTCCATAGGTAGAGACCAAGAACCACGTTTCCAATGCACAAAGAAACCGCAAAGGCGGCATAGCTAAGCGTAATGGTAAGAACGTGTATGGTAAGCCAGAAATTACTTCGCAGTACCGGTTCCAAAGGATGAATGCCGGGATCTAAAACCGTCGGCAAGTTGTCACCCAGAATCAGACCGATGACTGAAAATACCGTCGAGGCCACCAAAATGGTCGTATTGCGGTAAACGGACCAGATAACAATCGCAAAAAGCAGACAGCCCCAGGTTACCCAGAGGATGGATTCGTACATATTGGTCACCGGTGGTCGCCCTGAGATTAGGCAGCGGATCACAAAGCCGTAGATATGCATCCCAAAACCAGCAAACAGCGAGATCATTCCCAAGCCGTTCACCACCTTTTGGGGTCTTACCAATGCGGCGATGAGAAAAATGATCGCAATCGTATAAAGAATCCAGGCCCAAAAGAAGGGTCTTAGCTGTTGATAGTGAACTTCCCTGGCGAGGTCCTTTTCCAACGGGTAAATACCGCCCGAGAGCTCCCTGATTTTTACCGCAGAACGCTCGGAGGCCGCTTTCCAAGCCGCGGGATCGCGAAGGATAAACGCGTCGAGCATTTGCCGAATGGTCTCAGAGGCCGCTTTTAATCCCGCGTCACTATAGGGAACCGGCTCGCCTCCTTGGGTGAGACTGATAATGGGAAACCACGGTTTGTCGGCGCCCTGAGGATTGGGCAAAATGGTAAGCGATTGGCCGGTAATAATCCCTTGAAGCAGACCCAACTGTCCTTGAAGTTGTACAGCCTTTTTCTCCACGTCGGTCTGTCGTTCTTTCCTTCTTTCTTTATCAGACGCATCTCTTATCAGCCGGCTAAGCTCGGTGCTCCCCTCAATCTCTTTCGGAGTAAAGTAGTTGCGCTCAACTTCAATCTTTAGCTCTTTCTTTAATCCTTTGTGATCGACGCGAACAAAAGGTTCCTCTTCCCACTCCCGATCAAAGGCGATGAGCCATCCAAAAAGCACTTCGATGGCTTGCACTTTCTTCCAAGTGCGTTTGCCGGTGATAAACAGTACCGAATCGGTAGCAAAACTTTCTAAAGGCTTGGTACGACCTCGATCCTGGATGGCCATCATCCGGGCGGTGGCATAGTCGAATCCCCGAGGGACCGGCGCTTCGTGAGGGACTTCTGGCAACGCAAAAACACCAAAATTCAAGCAAACCCCGAGCGCTAGCAAAATCGTATTTTTCATGGCTTCTCTCCTGTAGCGGCGCGTCCGCCTCCAAAAATCTTTCCCCAGTAGTGGGGGTTCATCCAAAACATGGTGGCCGCACCAAGAACAATGATTAGACTTCCCAAATATTTAATCCAACGGCCCCAGTCCCGATTCACGGAGAAAATAGACATCGCTGGCCTGCCTTCTTCCTTCGAATAACTGGCTTGATAGAGCGTGTATCCGGCGTGTACTAAAGGTTCATTCATGCTAATCAGAGCTGGTTTACGAAGACCCTTGATGTCATCGATGACGGTTACCTGACTTTGGTAGGTCGCTGCCTTGGTGGTTCCAGGATTCGTTCCCATTGTGAATTTGTCTAAAAAGATGACAAAGGGAAGCAAAAGCTTTTCCTTCCCATAGGTAATCAGATAATCACGCCCCCCCACCGAAATCGGCTTGGTGGAACCCTCCGTCATCCAAAAATCTAAGGTGTCTGCCCCGGCCGACGCATTATCTCGAGATTTCTCCGAACGAAGTTGAAACTTCAACCCCGACAGAAAGTTGGAATTGCCACCCGAAATGGTATCCACGTAACGGGGCAGTTCTGTTTCCACAGCATTGGGAATCCATTGTTTTACAACGAACTCCAAATCCATCCACCCGGTAGGAGTGGGTTCTCCCACCTTCACTTCACCGCGATTTTTTAAATCACCGGCTTTTCCTTTTGAGCGGAAATAGAGTTTTTTATCATCGGCAGACTGGGCAAATCGTAACTCACCAGTACCTGCGGGCGTTTCCGCCAGGCCATTGGTCATCACGAGATTAAGGTGAGCGCCAAAGCCTTTATGCCCGTCCGGGAGCTCCTTGCGGTGGAGAGTCGCAAATTCAGGAAAGTTGGCAAAGATGGTGTGCTTTTCTGTGACACCGGCAGTGTCGCGCATCAGGATGCGCGCCGCGGGGTTTAGGAGTTCAGGCCCCTTGCTCACCAATTGATTTTTCTCAACCACGGCGTAGGGAAAGAACTTATCCATCTTCAGCTCTAGGCCATTTCTTCCCAACCGCTGCCAAGCTTTTGCGGCCTCCTCAATAGGAAATCGGTAGCTGCTCCCTTGAACTTGAACCTGAATATAGGCAATTGAGGCAACCGCTTTTTTCTTGGCGTTCTTCTCAGATAAAAAGGAATTTTCCGCTTCCTGATTCCAAAACTTTTCGAGCTTTACCGTCGCTGGTCCCAAGGGCAGCTCGGTGGGACGGTCTGCCTCTTTTAATTGGAGCCATTCCCGAATACGGAAACGAGAATTAAAAAGCTCAAGCTCCACAGCGGTCGAGCCTAACCCTTTGGCTCCCGAAGGTTCCCAGCTGCGTTCGGTAACCAATCGGGGAAGAAACTCTGTGGCAACCAACTTAGTCCCGTTACCAAGATCGATCTCCAGAAGATTTCCTTCCTTGCGCCACGCGTGTTCGTTCACCGGAAAATCCATATGGTTTTTCGCGCTGATATCGGCGATGCGAACGGTCAGATCGTTGAGAATTACTTCATTTTCCGTTTGCCCTTCATAGACAGGAAGGTTGCCATCCACACCGGTCCGTTGAGTGACCCACGAGCCCGCCAGCAGAGTGATAATTCCCAGGTGGGTGATGACAAAACCGGTCTGATGTTTTTTCCAAGGAAAACGAGAGAGCGCTGCACATAAAACATTTAGGGCTAGGAGAAAGAGGACCCCAGCAAACCACGGAGTGCCGTAGATTAGAACATAAACGGCTCTCATCCCGAAGAGCGATTCCATAATGGTGGCCACCGCAAGGACGGAGGCAAGGAGTAAAATATTAACTACTGCAAGTTTTAAAGACGAAAAAAAATGGAATAGGGGGTATTTCGACATCTGGATTCCAGCTCCTCCTTGGAACCTTAGAAATTACCACAAATCCCGCAGTTTCAGTAGTTTGTGGCTTCGCTAAACAAAGGCCCGCACTCCGATTTCGCCCCTTGCGTCAAGGTGCGGTTGAGAGGCACATCCTGCGTTGTCCTTCCTCCGCTCTATGATTAGAATTACGTTACCTCATGTCTAAACTACTTATTCCCGCTCTTCTGCTAACCATCGGGTTATCAAACTGTTCCTGGAATCCCGACCTTACCGCCGAGGCAACCCTGCGGATCTCGGATTCCCCAAATCCCCTAGCCAGAGAGGCCGTTGTTTTAACGCGCCCCTCAAGTGACAATCCTGTGGCCCCGGGGAACATGCACTGCTTTTTTGCCAATGTAGCGGGCGCGGGCATCAGTCCCACCGTGAGTTCAGCCGGACTGAACTTTCGTGATCCCAATTGTTTTGGTTTAGGTGCCGTCTCCAAAGGGGCGTTGCTTAGCGAACTGTCAGGAAAGGGGTTCACCTTTCGCATTCCGATCGGAACCAAACGTACCGTGCGTGTTTTTGGAGTTTATAAAGCGGATACTGGCACCGCCTGTTCCGACTACACGTTTGAGCAGCTTTTCAGTTCGCAAACCCGACCTCGGGTTTATGTGTTAGGCGAGACGGCCAACACCGATATTTACCGAGATTCTGTGATTCGAATTTCTAACTCCTACAATTATCAAACTGCCACTGACCTGGCGGAATCGTGCCAGCCGGATAGTTCCAAGGCAAAACTAGAACCCGGAGATCCCAAGGCCCTGCCCCCAATAAAAGGGGCAAGGTTGATTGTGGCAACGGTTCCCTCAATTCCAGATCCGAACCTTTTTAGTTTTGGCGTCACAGGCTCAGGGGAATTCCAGTTAGCGCAGTCTCTTGTTTACTCAGGGACGGCAAAGTACCTGCAGCTAGAAGGCACTAACACTCGGCTTGTGATGTCTTTTGTTAATGCCACCGGAGGTCGCAAGGTGGTTAACAAGCAGCTCTTTGCGGTGCAAACACAGACGTCCAGTGCAGGTCAATTAACCTCGTTATCGCTTGGCACCGCAGGATCTGACGACACGGCCGGGTATTTTTCTTTAGACCCTATTTATCGGTTTATCTACACCCCAACCGCGATTTCAGACAATGTCGGCACGTATGCCGGAGATGCCTTTTCCCCCCTTGGCAGCGCAAGCGAAGCAGATCTCCAACATACCCTGGCAACCAACGGATTTGTCTATCACTTTGTCGCCCCCACCGGGTTAACCCAATTCAATATCAAGGCAACTCGTAGAGACGAGAACACCGGAGCCCTAACTCCCACCGGCGCGTCGCCTGCGATGATGACTTCCACTGGCGCTAATGCGCCACCAATTACCGATGGTAAAAATGGTATCTTTGTTTGCGCTGATAATAAGATCTATTTTTATTCGATCGCCGATGCCAATGGTAGCCTCACCCAATTAAGTTTTGCCACCCTACCGATGATCGGTGGCTCCAATATTGCGCGGGGATTTCGCCTTTCCTTTGATCCGATTCATCGTAGGCTTTTTATTTTGGCCAGGGATTCTGTGGCCCCTTCACTGAACCCAGGGGCCATTATTGAATATCCTGTCGATGCGGCAGGCAACATTGGCCCGACCCCCACCGTTCTTCCCATTGTGGCCGGTGCTAACAATATGGTGCTAAGTCCCGATGGGAATCGGGTCTTTTACACTGTTGCGGGTGTTTCTAAAATCTCTCAGTTTTACACTGATGACGGCGTCAGCTACTCGGCAGGATCTGAAGCCACTCTACCGCTCGCCCCCTTGGCGTTGGCGATTGTGCCGCTTTTTTAAAAGTGGGCTTCGCCCTTATTTAAAAAGGCCTATAGCGGCTAATTGATCCAGCAGTTTTGATTGCCGGGCGGCTATCTCGTCCGTCATTCCCAGCTCTCGCATGGTGCCAAACGCACCGATAACATCTAGGTAGGGCGCCTGAGAGGGATCGAAAATTGTGTCGGTGTATTTATCAGTCCCATTCAAGTGCCTCAACACTTGGGCCCGATCGTAGTTAAACAATTTAATGCAACCGGTCATCTGGGGAATTATTTTTTCCGACGGTTGTTGGTAGAGCGCTAAGTTCAAAGAGAAGACCAGTTTCTGCGACTCATCCCAGTGCTTCTGTCCTTCGGTATTGAGTTTTTCAATTTGTTTCTTGGCCAGAATATAATTCTCCGACTCGATATTGTGGGCGGCAGAAAATTGAGCAAGCAGATTGGCCCGGTATTCAGCCTGCGCTTTGTCCACTCTACGTCGCTCAATATTAGCTTCTTGCATCGCCACAGCACTAATTGGCGGGAGATCCGACACATACGTCTCGGTTTTTACCTCTTCAAACGCCGCCTGAGATTCCTTAATCACGTCAAACTTTCCATCCGCCCGCTTGGTAAAAAGGTAATCCACCCGGTACGTGCCGTCTTCATCTCTCCCTGAGGCCGAAACTTGATAAAATTTTCCGTCGTTTAGGACTATAACTGTCGTTTTGCCCTTCGGGTAAGCTTTGCTTTGCGCAGGCGCATTTCCGCTTTCTGTTTGTTTGGCGGCGGCCACCAAACTAAATGGGCAGGGGGCAGGCTGGGGGACCTTGGCCCCAAAAACGACTGAGGAGAAAATAAAGGGGACAATAAGTTTGGTTTGCACTGTCCTCATGCTACCCAAACCTCGAAAAATTAGATACCTCGCCCAAGAACGGCTGTAATGCCTTGAGGCCCCTGCAATTGGCCAGAAAAATCCCAGTGGGCCTTTCCTACATAAGCCAACCCCGTCGCCTTAGCGGGATTTTCGGGAAACTCGGCAAGCGACACGACGGATGCGGCCGGGCCACTTTCGCTTTGTAGAAAAAATGGAGGTGTGGGGAAAACGGTTACGGTGGAAAGCGTGACTGGCAGAAGCTTTTTATTCACCTGACCGTAAGTAAAAATTCGTTCGATAACCTCTTGTCCCGGATAGCATCCCTTATTTCGCGCTACCCCCTGCTCGAAATTCGCCTCTAAGAAGATCTCTTTTTCAGAGAGTTCCTGACCCACTTGGGGCACCCCGGCCAAAATTCTAAAAAACTCAAAGAGCCGAAGGCCGAGTAGGTTTCCCCCCTCTCGGCGGCAAACCATCCAGAAGTCTTCCAAGGCATCTCTCTTCATGGTTACCCAAAACAATTCCGGCCGGACATCATCGCGCCAGTAAGTGACCGGGATCCCCTCGACTACCGCCGAAAAAGACTCAAATGGTTTTTGACTAAGTGCCAACAGGGAAAAGGAGCTCTGAATCCCCTGCGGGATCCACAGGGCTGTCAGTCCCTGATCCAAAATTAGACGACTTTGAAAATCTTCGGCAAAGTGAAACTTTTCAATATGGTCGAGGGCAAGCGTCCCCTGTCCCGCCGGGAACTGGAGAACAAAATTTTCATCGTCTAGTTTGAGAATTTGACCAAAGGCAATCGGGTTAGCCTTTCCAGTAAGAAACGCCAGATAGTTTAACTGCGTCTTTTCCAATTTATTTAGATTGCAGGTGGACATTCGGTGAAGAAAATCGGAGGAGTCTTTACCCGCCATCGCCACGGATTCCCAATGGGAGAGATCAAAAAAACCCCACGGGTGGTTGCTCATTTCGAAGTCTTTGAAATACCCCTTCACTTCCCAGGGAACGAGGCTTCCCGCCACGGAATGAATGGTACGAATATTAAAAAGTTTTTTTTCTACACAGAGGCAGTTCGGCATTGAGGGCACTCACAAAGTTTTCTCAGATTCTCAAAGGTGTAAATGCCTGTCGTGTGACCATCGCTCCAGTCAAAACGAAGCGCGTAGCGACCCATGGTCTCCATCTTCTTAGGATGAACTTCTTGGGGAACCGATTTCTCATCCAGAATGGGGCGATTGGTCCACTCTTCAATGCAGCCAGCGCATTTGCAGGCGAGCCGAAGTTTTCTCACGTTGTAAAACGAGTTGTGCCCGTCGTTCCAAACAATCCCTAAATTCTTACCGCCGACCTGCCTAAGCTGGACCGGGTAAACCGCTGAGATCAACTCTGCCACGTCATTTCCAATGGTTTGAAGGCTTCGCCTTGTTGGTTCATCGAACGGACTGAAAGGAGAGCGGCGACTTTGCCGGCCATCGCTTTATATAGCTTAGCCACTTCAGAATCGGGATTTAGAGCAACCACAGGAGTTCCCGTATCGCCCGCCTGAGCCACTTTTGGATCCAGGGGAAGAGATCCCAAAAATGGAACCTGCGCTTCGTGAGCGAGCTTTTCCCCGCCGGATTGCAAAAAGATGTGGGTAGTTTCCTGGCAGTGCCCGCAAATAAAACCAGCCATATTTTCAACAATTCCCAATATCGGAATCTTTACCGACTGGAACATGGAAAGCCCTTTACGGGCATCAATAAGACTCACCTCTTGCGGAGTGGTAACGATGATAGCTCCCGTAACTGGCGCTGTTTGGCTGATAGTCAATTGAGCGTCGCCCGTTCCTGGGGGCAAATCGATGAGCAAGTAGTCCAACTCGCCCCAATCAGTCTGCGATAGAAATTGAGTGAGTGCTCCGTGAACCATCGGTCCACGCCAAATGACCGGCTTGCCCTCTTCAACAGCGTATCCCATCGACATCATCTTGATACCGTGACTTTCGATGGGCAGCAATTTTGCCCCGTCTTGAAGCACTCGCTCTTTTCGTGTGCCCATCATTAACGGAATGCTAGGGCCGTAAATATCGGCATCCAAAAGACCCACTTTCGCTCCCGTTTGGGCCAGAGCCACAGCAAGGTTTACCGTAACCGTACTTTTTCCCACTCCCCCTTTTCCGCTAGCCACTGCAATTAAGTTTTTTACGTGGGGGAGCAAAATGCGATTTCCCGGAGCTTGACCTTGGGGGGGGCGGACTTGAGCCGTCATCGTAACCTCAACCTTTTTTACATTGGGAATTTTAGAAATTAAATCTTCCGCTTGAGTCTTAAGCTGTTCTTTCACTGGGCAGGCTGGAGTAGTGAGCTCAATAGTCACTTTGACTTCGCCACCCAAGATCTCAAGGCTCTTCACAAAGCCCAAAGTAACGATGTCTTTGTTCAGATCCGGATCGTTGATTTGGCCCAAAGCCCTAAGAACGTCTTCGTTTTTAACTGCGATAGATTTGCGGAAAAACACGACCCTGCTATAACGCGAATCCCTCTCAAAGGAAAGGGAGAGAAAAATCGCCTTAAGCCTTTGAAATGTAATTACTTTTTTTTAGGAAGCAGTGAGGCGCCTTTACGGGCGGGGACTTTGGCGGGGATTGGCGGGGGATAAGCTGAATTGCCAGGAACTACTTCGGCAGGGGAAGAGTGCTTCGCCCCCCACCAGATACCTGCGGCAAGGCCCAGAGCAATCCCCACCGCAAAGAGGATCGCTGTCATGCGATTGAGCTGAAACTTCTTCTCCGGAGCGGGCTTTCTTTTTTGATAATCGATGGCCGGCGTCAGGATCGCCTCTTGGTCAAGAAAGCGAAGGAGCACATCGTCTGGGTGAGCGGCTCGCTCAGGTCCTAAGAACTCTTCCAGCGCTTGCATTAACTTTCGAACCGACTTGTACCGATCTTCCGGTCTGGGCTTAAGGCAACGGGCAATAATTTTTTCTAAGGCACGCGGCACAGTGCTCTGCATCTGTCCCGGCGGCAGGTAATTAGCTTCGCGGATCTTTTGAAAAACCGATTGCCCTGAACTCTCTTTAAACGGTTTTGATCCCGTGAGCATTTCATAAAGAGTCACTCCCAATAAAAAGACATCGGTCTGGGCAGAGACGGCATCGCCAAGAATCTGCTCGGGAGAAAGGTATGCCGGTGAACCCACCATCAGTCCGGGCCGAGTCAGACCCTCATGACTAAGGTTTAAGGCAATTCCAAAATCCATCAGCTTTACTTCACCGCGAGACGTAAGACGTATATTTGATGGTTTAATATCGCGATGAACTAGCTCACGCGAATGAATAAAATTAGCCCCTTTGGCTACGCCAAGCAAAACGCAGGCGGCAA
>JAYVQZ010000160.1:0-2365 GCA_043776735.1 Deltaproteobacteria bacterium
TAATCAGTTACGACACCTATTTTCTGACTAAGCAGGACGGTTCAGTCTCCTCAGTCCGTGTACCGATTGTGGAGGAGCCACTCCCGCGCGATTATAAAACCGGAGACCTAGAAGCCAGATTACTCGCCGCACCTCGGGACAGTTGGTATTCGAATTCCGTCGAAAATAGCGAGAGGCTGACCTGGCAGAACTACTTTGTGATCGACTCCTACGGCATTCGACACACCCGTTCCCGAATACTGCTCCAAGAGCCGATCGAGGAGAAACATACGCCGCAGCCCCAAGAAATAAAATCGCCCGCGGACAGACACTCTTCCTCTCCGAAAACGGAAAAGCCGGTAGGGAATCGCTCGGCCAAGAAGATGCTTGCCCCGTCGAAACTGGGCAAAGCGCCACTGGTGGGCGAAGGCCTCGAAGACCTCGATACCGCATCCGAACTTGCACTCACAACAAAGAGAAGTCTGGCTGCGAGTGAAGCTCCAAAAGGGCCAGAAGAGCTCGTGGCGGATCTTCCTTCGCTAGCGTCGAGCGTAAGGTGGTCGGAAAACACGCAGGAAATTTCATCGAAGGAAAGAAGCAAACTAGTCCAACTTCTTAAATCAACGAAATCAGAGAGCAGCCGATGGCAATTTGATCTCTCAAAGCGTTTTCTTACCTGCTCCGAGGGCAAATGCCTCGGGCGTGACAGGGGAGAAGGAAACATTGAAGTTCCTTTCCAGGTGGGTTTGGGAAGGATCTGGCTTCTTAGCATTGAAGCAGAGCGGATCGCCTATTCGCTCGAAGAGAACGACATTGCTTTAGAAGACGACGCAGCACTACTGCTCCAGCTGATCCGTCGTATGGACTCCATGCAAGCGCATCTTAAGTATTCCCATGGAACTTCCAAAAGTAATTACGCTGAGAAGTTGGAGGAGAACCTCTCCGCACTAAAAAAAGCAACTAAACGCTGGAATGTTTTCCCTTCTGAAGGCCGAAAGGCATGGGTCTTACGCTGGCAGGTTCTTGGAAAAGATATCCGTGTCTTTTCCGAAAGGGCCCGGCATCTGCGCGACCGTCTTCCCGTTGAATTAAGAGAGCTTGTAAAAGACACCACCAAACAAATGGAGACACTGCTTTCTGAACTTGGAGAGAAGCCTTGGGAGCTTAAGAGTGAAATCCAATACGAATTCGCCCGACAACTCTACTTCCAAACCATGGCGGCTTTTCGAGAAAAGTACCGAGTTCTAGCCAGGTTTGCCGACACGCTTCGTGAACAACCACAGGACTACATCGATCTGTTGGTGCTAATGGGAGCGGCCGAAAACAGTGCGGTTTACGCATGGACCATCATGGAAGAGCTCGCCGCAGAAGAATCGAAAGAAACAAATGATTAGTAGTAACCAGAACGGAAACGTTCGCAAATGGGAGGTAACAGTGAAAAATAAAAAGCAACGAAAGGTGCCGCGGATCAGCCGGACCCTTTTCGCAGTCGCCACGTTCGTGATAGGTCTAAGAGCGGCCGATCTCTTAGCCCTTGGAATCGTCGCTCCTAATGGGGACGACTCCAATCAATACTATCAGGTGAATGATACGACCCTTTATCGGTTTGATTGCCCGGAGGGAGTGGTTCCTACTGCGATATCGTGCAATGAAAACCAAAAGCCGTTAGGAAATTACGCTAGGATACGCTCATCAATCCTTCGAGAGCTCGATGGGCAGATTGCAAAGCATGAAGCATCCATAGGGACCGAAGTCCAGACTCTCAAAGAGAATGAACCCGAAGTAAAAGCAATGAGGGCTGCAGTGCGGGAATACGCGACAAAAGTGGACCAGGCAGCGGAATCGATTCTTAAGACTGAGCAATACATTGAGTCTTCCAAGCATAATCTAGCGCTCATTGGCGAGGAATTGAAAATAATTGCCGAGGCTTTAAAACACGATCCGACCGAAGTGGAGTTAAAGCGCCTTTTGAAGCGACAACAACGATACCAAACTCTCCATACTAAATTTAAGGCTCAGTTTCGGGAACTGGAAAAGGAACTGATCGCCAAAAAAGAGGAAAAGGAACGCTTAGGCCAACTTATTCAAACCACTAACACAAAATTAAGCGCGTACTTGGCAGCGCTGCATGTCACCTCGCAAGCCCTGACCAAAATGCAGGCGTCCAAAGCAGCCTACGATCGAGAACGGGCTCTCTTGCCTGAGCTCGACGCCAGAGTGACGGGAAAAGGAGCCGACGAGCTAAAAATTTGGGAAGACGAAGGGGCTACAGAACTCTTTGCCCGAATGTTAAAGCACGTGGATATTTGTAACCGAGCCGAACAACAGTAATCCTTAACCGGGATCTCTCGGGCCGAAAAGCCCGGGAGTCCCAATCGGTGCAAAG
>JAYVQZ010000161.1:0-2364 GCA_043776735.1 Deltaproteobacteria bacterium
GCTCATCAAACGCAGTTATAGTCTCCTTCGGTTTCACGAACTAATGGTATCATACTAAATGATACCAAGGAATTGGATTTCATTTCGTTGTGGCACGACTGGCAATGCCACAAAAGGTACATATAGTTTGTGGCAACATACTACAAACTAAAAACACAGTAAATTATTGTAACTATAGTATTTTTCGTCGGTAACGGCGGGCTTTAAAAGCTCGTCCTAAGAACTCTGATCTTCTCTTAGGGTGATTCGTTTTCCAATCGGCGAGACCGTTGGAACTTCGGCCCAGAATTACGTAAGAGGCACGCCTAGTGGCCGCGGAACTGCAGCAAATGAACTTGCCCGTCTCAAGGCAACCTTCACAATCACCTGGGAACCCAGGATGAAACAACGTCCCAAAAATGGAAAAGTTCGATTCCTCGTGATTCCCAAAATCGGCCGAAGGGTCTACGCAAAGATTTCGGATTTACAGCTAGAGGCAAATCGAGAAATTGAGTTCACTGCGGGATACAAAACGCGGGAAAGTCGGCTGAAAAGAGAAATCGAACATGGAAGTGACGAAAGCCTTTTGCCCTTTTTTGTAGCTACCGACCAAAACCGGATTTCGGAAGAGTGGCTAGTCAGAAAGTATGAAAAGGCAGTTGTCGGTTCCCAGCATGCTTGCGCCACGGGCGAGTTAATCGTGGCTTCGCCAACTGGTAAGGTTCTTCCTTACCGGTTTTATCTCAAAGCCGTTAAGACTTACTGCGAAGAACTGGGAATAACCGTGCTGGGCACTCACGGCCTAAGGCATTCCACTTCGGAACTTTATATGAGCCATGGGGCGACTAGAGACGATCTTAGGTCGCTCTTTGCTCATTCGAAGTTACGGAGCGCTATCTACACGGCAAAGATACGAATCTTGAGCGAGTCACCAACGTGATCCAACTCTTTGAAAAAGAGAGTGACCCCAAAGTGACGCCGACTCTGAACGCCAAAGAGTCAGTTAATAAAGAAGTGCTGTAAGTATCTAAAATCAGTAGGGATTTCTGGAGCGGGTGACCAGGTTCGAACTGGCTACCCTCAGCTTGGAAGGCTGATGCTCTAGCCAAATGAGCTACACCCGCTTATTGAGAAATGGCTAACCGGAACGACTACTTAGCATGGGTTTCGGAAATCCGTCTACCTCGATTATCAGTGAATCTGAGACATTTCTGGGACACTACGGAAATAGCCGTATTACTTGGGCTACTTTGTCGAGGTTTGAACCCCGGTGATGGATATACCGCTCGGTAACGCTACTCGCGCTGTGAGCGAAGAGCTGCCGGATGTCATCGTGGGTCGCTCCATTGGAAAGGTACAACGCGGAAGTTGAGTGCCGGAGCCCATGGGTTCCGATCAAGGTTATTGCAAGTTCTTTGCAATACCGCGTCAGCTTCCGCGAATACCATTCGTAAGAAAGCATCCCTCCTTCAGGTGCGATCGCTACGAAGACGCTTGTGGCCGTCTCCCGCTGCTTCCTTATGTACGCCAGAAGTTCGCTAGGCATTTTATGGGAGTGGTGACGCCGACCCTTGGGGTAGTCCCGAACGACCCGTTCCTTTCGGACATAAGTCCTTCGGATGCTAACGATCCCGTCGATGAGGTCCACGTTCTCCCAAACCAACGCCTGCACCTCCCCCATCCGCAAGCCAAAATAAAGCTGAAGCCAAATTGCTACGCCGTAAGGTCTATCTCCAACGTGCGCTAGTAACTTCTTGGCGGCCTCCATGTTGAGGTGGGCCGTCTCTTTAATCGGGACCTTGGGCTTTAGGGTCTTTTGTGCTGGATTGAAGGTGAGCAATCGAAACAGCTCGATTGCATCTCCGAACAGCTTTCGCATTAACGTGAAAACATGCAGCTGCGTTTGCTCCGCTTTTTTCTGTCTCACCATTTCGTTCAAAACTTGAGCGACGTGGTGAGGGAAAATCGCTTCCATCCGCAAATGCCCCATCGTGGGTTTCACGAATTTCTGAAAAAGATGCCTTTGTTGATCTCTCCAGCCTTTCGACGCTCTTGATTGAACCGTTTCAAACCACCGATCAAAATACTGATCGAGGGTAAGAGACCGCTCAGTGAGAGTTGCCGCCGTTCCGCTTTTTACATCGTGTCGTGTTTCAGACTCGAAGCTCTGGGCATCCCGCAGCTTGTCGAAGACCTTTGAAATCCATCGGCCATCACTTCCACGCACTCGCGCTTGGTACTTTCCGTTAGGTTGTTTTGATATTGGCATGACTTATCCCTTTGGTTTGGGACCAGCCATGGTTCGCGCTCTGGATGTCAAAGAACAACTGACTGCCGGGGATTTTAAAGAACCAGCCGGCAAACGCCAAGCATCGATTGGCCGAG
>JAYVQZ010000162.1:0-9131 GCA_043776735.1 Deltaproteobacteria bacterium
ATGCTCGACGTCCAACCACCTTCGCTTAATTTACTCATCCACGTCTTAGATCAAAATTCCTGAATAATTTCAATCGTAAAAGAAAGGGATCTTTAGACCGTTACCAACGCAAGCGGTCTACGCAAAGGGCGTCATGCGTCGGCAAAGCAACCTCGCCCGTCGTGGGTAAAATCGTTACCAATGATGAGCGGATCACTTCTCGCAATGATGGACCGAGGAGGTTAGCCCATTCTTGATCTTCCCCCGTATTCAGCCTGTTCCTGGTTCCTGTTTTGCACCCCATAGAGAATGAACCAATCTACTGTGGGGCTCACTATGGGTATTCGAGTTAGCCGATACCGTCATGTCACTTTCTATACACTATTTGTATGTTTACCGGCTTTGCCTACGCCGGAGACTCACGCTCCCCCCGCGAACGCTGCGGATAGGCTGAACCAAACTATCTCGGTTCAGAGACAGCCCGCAGTCCTTGGTGGACTCAGAATATTTTCTGATGAACCAATCGGGCGTAAACCGCGGACAATATTTAATGAGCAGTTCGTGGTAAAGGACGGAACTCCCACACGTCGGGCTGGCTTTGTTGGACTTATTTTAAATAAAAAAGACGGGGATAAGAAGGCCGGTTTGGGAAGTGGTTCCTTGATTTGTCCCAATGTCGTAATGACCGCTGGTCATGTCGTCAATCGGCGCAAGGCGGAGTTGATGTCATTTACCATGGGCAAGGATGCTTTAAAAACCGCTTCGGAAGGAAACGAAGATGCCGGCGTGGAAGATATTGTTTCGTTCAACACCGAAACCGGGAAGACCGGAAACATATCGCTTGAAGATGCCGGTAGTGACATAGCCTTAATTAAATTGAAAACGCCCATGGGAAATGAGTACCAACCCGGTGTTTTGGGACGGGCGCGACCTCATGCCACGAGAGACCTTAAGATTATTGGCTATGGAAGAAATACCGCAGAGGGGGGGGCCGGAATCAAACGGGAGGGTCGGGTCACGGCGAAACATATTTTTCTTGATAATCAAAAGGGGGTTCTTGTTCATGGCCCCGGACCCAATGAGCAAACCGGAATGCCGGGGGATAGTGGGGCTCCCGTGTTCCAGCCCGAGGACGACGGTTCTTTGGGTCCCATCTTAGGGGTGCATAGCGCGGGTGACGGAAAACAAGTGAACTACAGTGCGCTTGTGGCTCCACTTCGCGCAAAGATAGTTGAAAAACTAAAAGAGTGGTGCCCGGGCGGATTTAGTGATCGCCCACGCGATAGTCTCGCCTCTACAGATAGGGAGACAGTCATGTAGCTATTTTAAATTCTTCTTTACCTTTTCCCATTCCCGCTCGAGTTGCTCTGCTGAACAGTCGGTTATATCGAGTCCCTGCTTTTTAAGCTGAAGTTCCATCTGGGTAAATCGTTTAGAAAACTTACGAGCCCCTTTTCTGGCACAGCCTTCAGGATCAATTCCTAGGTGCCGGGAGAAATTAGCTAGAGAGAAAAAAAGGTCTCCTAATTCCTCCTCAATCGCCTTTTTCGTGGCCACGCCCTTTTTCTTTTTAAGCTTGCGCACTTCCACCTGTAGCTCACCCAATTCCTCTTTTACTTTATCAAAGACGAGTTCCGCAGAAGACCAGTCAAACCCAACAGAACTGGCAATCTCTCCATACCGGCTGGCCACTTGGAGGCTGGGAAGTGACTTAGGAACCCCAGAAAGGAGTGTGCGGTTTGGGTTCTCTTTTTTCTTTTGTTGAATCCATCTCTGGGAATGGCCCTTAGTTGAAAAATTCTTTTTATCAAATACGTGCGGATGGCGGCGCACCATTTTATCGGCGATGCCTTTTGAAACGGCCTCCATATCAAAATTATTTTTCTCTGTGGCGAGCTCGGCATGGAGCACAATCTGGAGAAGTAAATCACCCAGCTCCTCCTTCATCAGTTCGGGTTTCTTTGACTGAATGGCCTCATAAGTTTCGTGCGCCTCTTCGAGCAAATACGGCAAAAGGCTCCGGTGGGTCTGCTTGCGATCCCAAGGACATTCTTTGCGTAGGCGCGTTACGATGGAGACCAACCGCGCCGTTTCAGTAAGCTTTTTCATTGGTTGTCATGAAAGAGAATAAGGCCATGACTGTCAAACTATGTCCTTGTGAAAAAGCGGCAAGCGCGCCTTTAGGGGGCCGCGGTAGGAGGACGAGTGATCGTTTCTCCGACTTTGGCTGGAATCGGGGTCTTTTCGAGCTCCACCCAAATTTCTGAGGGAAACCGCGCATCTGCTGCGTCCCTTCCAGCGTTTAGTATACCGTGTGTTCTTCGGAGCCAGGTTTTGTCTGGCACGGTCTTAATTTTTACGTTAGGAAAGAACTCATCCAAAATTGAAGACAGTTCTGAAAAATCTACGCCTCCACTGGGGTTCTTTTTGTGAGGGGCAGGTGATAGTCGAATCACACCGCCGTCCTTTGTGATGCGAATTGTTTCCGCCAGAAACTTTACCGCCTCTGCGCGAGCTCCAGGCACTCCGCGTTCATGTTCAAACATGAGATAGGTGAATGCCGACCACGTGGAAAAGACGACATCAAATTCGCCATCGGGATAACCAGACCTTTGGCCGTCGGCCATCCGGAATAGGGGATTCGATCTCTGTTTCCGTTTGAAATAGATATCCAACCCATGGGCATCCACCCCACGAGCAGCTAAATAGCTTACAAAGGTACCGTCCCCACAGCCTAAATCCAGGACGCGTTTTCCAGAAAGTTTATTGGGCGAGAGAAAATCGCTTGGATAGAAATCATTGTGCTCTAAATCAACATGGGATCGGTTCGTGCGGTTGAAATCGACTATTTTTCCATCGGGATAGGTAACGACTATTCGACGTTGAAACCCAAAATAAGAAACTCGTTCCTCTACTTTAATACCGTGTGAATAGAGAACCGTTCGCCCTTCTTGGCTCCCAGCTTGAAACAACCAAACCAGCGGTTTGGAAAGACTTCGAAGGGTCTCCTGACAGTTGATTGCATTGGCCGTTGCGCCCGTAAGCAGGGGAAACACGAAAATTAGTATTTGGTACCGACGCCACACAAGGGCAAATGAAAGCAAAAGGCATACCGGCCAATCGGTGCCAGTTTTTGTCACTCTGTAAAGCGTGTGGGTAGCGTTGCCCGTTTTAGAGGGGTGCCCAGCAGTCTTGCCGTGGCGGTACGAACTGAATGCCTAGCTTTTCTTGGTGCTCTGCATTATTGCCGTCGAACTGGGAAACGCCTAAAAGAGGACATGCCTATAAATTTATTACTGGTTTTCACTCTTTGTTTCAGCTTTTCCCTTCTTGCTGAATCACCCCCAAAACAGCCCATCGACGTCCAAAGTTACTCTATAAAGATGGATATCGACCCGGCGATTGACCTCAAGGAGTTTCAAAGCAAGGTGGAGGTAGAACTGAAACCTCTCGAAGATATCCAGCAGGTCGTATTGAATGCCGAAAAGATGGAGGTCACCAGAGTTCTCCTGTCGCGAACCGGAAACCAGAAACTTGAGTTTCGCCAAAAGGAAGGAAAGACCCTGGAAATTGACCTACCTAAACCTGCAAAAAAAGGGAAGTCACTGGTTGTCCGTATCGAATATAAGGGGAAAATCGCAGAGGAGCATTTTGGCTTTTTTAAGGTCGTCGACCCGGATGATGCCGCCCGGGGAAATCTTCTCTTTACAATGTTTGAAGCAGAAGGTGCCCGACGGTTTTACCCCTGCCACGATGTTCCCTACGACAAGGCGCGTACGGAGATTGAAGTGGGAACTCCAGCGGGGAATGAAGTGATTTCAAACGGAAAGCGGATTTCAGATAAACCTTTTTCGAAAGGGAAAGAAAAATGGCACCGGGTCCATTGGCGGCAAAGCAAACCACACCCCACCTATTTGGTTTCTCTGGCGATTGCGCCCTTTGGAAAACTCTCCACCGCCAAAAAAAAACCAGAGATCGCAGTGTATGTTAATAAGAAAAAATTGAACGAAGCCAAATATGTTTTTGAGGCCTTGCCTAAACTCGTTGCTATTGGTGAATCGCTGACGGGGGTCAAATACCCGTGGGACAAGTACGCCATAGTGGGCGTCCCTACTTTTCTCTGGGGCGGTATGGAGAACACCTCCTCAACTCATCAAAATGAAGGGCGCACGCTTCTGTTTGATCCGCGGTCCGCTTTGGAACAACACAAAGTAATTGGTCTTGCGGCTCACGAATTGGCGCATCAATGGTTTGGCGATCTAGTGACTATGCAGTGGTGGGATGATATCTGGCTGAATGAAGCCTTTGCTACCTACACAGAAGGCCTCATGTCGGGGCAGTTCTTTAAAAATGAATACTCGGCACTCAATACCGTCGTCTCTGTTTGGGAGGACTACTTCCGTCAAGAAGATGGGCCCCGAAGCCATCCCATCGTTCAAAAAGATAAAAAATATTCAGATGATGTGTTTGATTCCATTAGTTATCAGAAAGGGGCCAGTGTTTTAAGAACCCTCGAAGTCTTTATGGGGACTGCCGCATTTCGAAAAGGACTGACTGAATACGTAAAAAAGTTTGCCCTTTTAAATGCAAGTCACGAGGACTTTTTTACGGTGATGGGCAAGGCAGCCTCCGAATCTTTGGAAGATTTCAGAAAGAGTTGGATATTAGAGCGCGGTTACCCGGTAGTTTCTTACGAAGGTAAGTGGAACGCAGAAAAGAAGAACTACCAATTTCAAATTCGGCAGCGATCCAATCACACCGAGGACAAAACGGTATTCCGTTTCCGGCTGCCGGTGGTTTTTCACCGGACTACAACGCCAGCTTATGAAAAGACCCATATTATTGAAATGGGTGTGCTTGGTTCTTTGGCGACAACGATGGATTTGATTTTGCCTGACGTGCCGGAATGGGTAACGATCAATCCCGAAGCCTTAGTTCTTGCCCGATTGGAATCCCACTCTGACCTAGACGAACTGGAAGCCCAACTGACTCGGGACCCGGATGCGGTAAGTCGACTTTGGGCAGCTCGCCAAATTGCCTCGCCACTAGTCCTCGGAAATAAATTGTCGGATGCGGCCGAGTCAACGCTGGCTCGTTGGTTGGACACGGAGCCGTCCCCGTACGTTCGAGCGGAGGCGTTAGAGCTTTTTCAGAAAATGCGCGGTAAATGGCTGCCGGAAAAAATTGCCCAAAGGTTGCTCTCCTTGTCGGACAAGGTCATGAGCAAGACCTATGAACAAAGTCCTCTTTTTTTATCGGACCCGGGAGGCTGGCGAATTTTTCAAGCTACCGTGTTAGGTACCTTGGGCAAGGTAAATCAAAAAGATTTGATGGGACGCTTAGCCGCTATTTTGGGCCACCCCGATTTAAGCCTGGATAACGTAGCTAATGCCGCTGTCGCCGTCGCGCAACTAGGTGAAGATCACTCCGGCGAGGTGTTGAAAGAGGCGAGCCAACTACATGCTCCACGTGGATACCAGTACCGGTTAGCCATAGAGGGCGCCTTTGGCGCTTGGGAAAACGCGAAGGCTGCTGGTGAGATTCGTGGCATGGCAAAGTCTTGTGGTCATGACCTGCCTTCTCATTGGGCTCGCTTGGTAAAAGACAATTCCACATTGCGTGAAAGTCCAGAATGGGCTGCCTCACTAAAGGAGATATTGCTCACTGAGGAAAGGTTTGGAGACGAGTTGAAGTCGCGGCTCTTTTCTACGGTGGAGGAGCTGAAGACCGAAGGGGTTTTTCAGATGGTTTCTGAGGTGCGGTCTCAGTCGAAATCCGAGAGACTCAAAGAGCAGGCCGCAAAGATGATTAAGAAGAACTTTCCCAACCGCCTTTTGTAATGAGAGAGCTATGAAACTCACTAAAGAGAACCAAAGTTCCTTTGCCCTTTTTCTGTGGTTTGCCTTCATCAATAGTCAACTGCTGCTACTTCTCTTTGCTCTTTTATACTGGCGTTTGAATCACATGGGAGCGCCGTTAAATCAGATCAGGCTTTGGGATCCAAGTGCTATCTCCGAACCGCTGACGTTGCTTTTCTTTGTCTGGGCGGCGCTGGCGGCCTCTTTGGGGCTTTGGCTAGGAAATCGTTTTTATGCAGAGGTTCAAGCAGCGGCGGCAAATCCCTCATCGGGTAAAATTCCGGCAGCCAAACTCATTATCTCTTTTGTACTGTTGGACACAACGGGAGTTATCGGTTTGGTCGCAGGGATTGTGAAGGGAAATTCTTGCCTGGCAATCCCGTTTATCGCAGTTTCAGCGATTCTTTTGGTGAGGTTATTTCCCTCAGGCAGCCGTTTTACGGACTCCGTGAGGCGTAGTTAACGCAATTAGGCGTTGGGAAATTGCCGTGAGCGGCAGAAGATCGTGCACGGCACCGAGTTGAACGGCAGCCTTTGGCATTCCATAGACGACAGCGGTCGTCTCGTCCTCGGCAATCGTGTGACCGTTGGCTTTATGGATGGCCGCTAGGCCTTCGGCGCCATCTTCGCCCATTCCCGTTAATAGAACCCCTATAGCTTGGCTTCCTAGGACATCTGCCATCGAGCGAAACAGCACGGTTCCCGAGGGGCGTTGGTAGCTAATGGGCGGGGTTTGGGTGAGAGACATGCCATTTTTAGAAAGGATGAGGTGATGTTCCGCGGGGGGGAGGTAGATATTTCCCTTCTTCGGTATTTCCCCGTTTTCGGCAAATTTTGCCGGTATGGAGCTGACGGTCGTTAGCCAACTCACAAAGCCTTCAATGAAGGATGGCACCATGTGCTGCACCAAAAGAATCGGAAGAGGGAAATCGCTAGGTAATTGCTTCAACAAGGCGGCAAGGGCAAATGGCCCGCCAGTCGAGGCCACGATTCCTACGCAAGTCCAGGTACCCGTGCTTTTGGTCGGCTTTTCTATTTTTATTTCGGGTTTTAGCGCGCTACCTAGGGTGAGACTGTCTCTTCTCTGACCAGCTCGTTGCTTGATTACGTGAACCCCGCTCATGATAGCCAGTTGGGTTAAGTACTTGTCGCGAAGTTCGCCGAAGTTTTTTTGAGCTGGGCCAACTGGCTTTTCCACCACGGAAAGGGCGCCGGCGTGTAACGCATTGATGGAAAGAAACTTATCCTCGATTGCGCTAGCCGAACAGATGACGATGGGTACCGGATATCGCCTTAGGATTGTTTGAGTTGCCTCCAGCCCGTTCATGCCGGGGAGGCGAATGTCCATTGAAATGACATTGGGCTGATCGCTTTCTAATCTAGCGATGGCTTCCTCAGCCATGGCGTAGGACGCTACAATCTCAAACCGCGGGTCATCTTGAATAATGGCGGTTAGAAGTTCGCTGATTACCCGAGAGTCCTCTACCAAGACCACACGAATTATTTTTCCAGAAGGCATCATAGGAAGGTCCGAATGGTTTGGATGAGCTCTTGTTGATCAAATTTTTGCTTTACGACGTAGGCATCTGCCCCGTTGGCCATCCCTTTTTCCCGTTCCTTAGGGCTTTCCACCGAGGTGACCATGATGATGGGAATATGCTTCAGCTTCTCGTCGCCCTTGAGCGCCTGGACAAGCCCAAAGCCGTTGAGCCGCGGCATCTCCAAGTCGGTGACTACGAGATCAAAACTCTCCCGTTTCAGCCTGTTGAGAGCGTCTTCGCCATCAACGGCTAATTCGACGTCGAATCCATAGGTCTCTAGAATGCTCTTTTCAAGCGTTCTTGTTGTTATGGAATCATCAACCACCAGAATTCGTTTTGGTATGACTGTGCCCAGATCTGCTTTGCGCGCGGCGGCCGCGGGCCGTTTAGAGTTAATAATGGTGCCGCCTAGCACTTGCTTGGCTAAATTTCGTGGATCCACAACCATGGCCACACGACCATCTTCGAGAAGGATTCCGCCGCAGATAAGCTCCCAAGCCTCTGCAATACGGCCTAGTTTTTTAAGGACCGCCTCTTTGTGACCCACAAGAGCGTCCACAGCTACAAAAACACGCTCGTCATCGCATTGAATGATCATGCCGGACCAATGCTGGGGTTCTGTGGTTCGATCCACCTTTGCCCCCAAAAGCTCTTTCATAGGTTTGAAGATCAGGTTTCCATCAGGGGTGGTGGCCACCCGCCTAGTACCAACATCCTTAATGGAACTATTTGGTATCCGGACCAGACGATGAACTCCAGAGACGGGAATGGCTAAGATCTGTTTATCGACTTGAAATAGGATAAGCGGCTGCGTCGAGACGTGAAGGGGAATGCGTAAAGTAAAACGGCAGCTTTTTCCAATCTGGGAGGCGACTTCCAGCTTTCCCCCAATCTCCTCGAGAGACTTTCGCACGGCTGAGAGGCCTACACCACGACCGGCAATAGCATTTACGTCATCGGCGGTCGAGAAGCCTGCATGAAAGATGAATTGTAAGAGTTCCGCTTCTGTCTTCTTGCTTGCTTCGGCCGCCGTGATCTTGCCCAGGGTGACTGCCTTATTGCGTATTTTTTCGTAATCGAGCCCTTTTCCATCATCGGTAATTTCTGCGCAAAGTGAGGTGGTTTCTTTAGACAGCTTGATGGTGACCGTTCCTTGGCGCGGTTTGCCGACGCGTACTCGATCTTCAGGCGATTCGATGCCGTGATAGATAGAGTTCCTTACTAGATGGAGCACCGGCTCCTTTAGGCCTTGAAGCACGGTGCGGTCGCCTTCAACGTCCAGGCCTAGGGTAACAACATTTACCTCTTTTTTGCACTCTACCGCGATGTCGGAGATCATCTTTCGAAACCCAAAAAAAATGGTGCTGGCCGGAACAGTATAGATCCGTCGTACGTCTCGTTTCAATTTCTGGGCGAGAATTCCCAGGTTCCATTGGGCCTTTTTTTGTTTTCTAATACTAACTTCTAATTTCGCCCTGATCTCCTTGGTCTGTTTGCCCACAAGGTCAAAGTAGTGGCTGATTCGACTGGTGTCGTCGTTCGTGCTCAGCTTGCGAAGTACCGAGGCGGTTTGCTTTTTTGTGTTTTCCCAATCGCCGCGGATTTCTCCAATGGTAGTACTCAAACTATTGAGAGACTCAGTAACTAGATGATGGGCCTGGACTTCTAAGTGCAGAGACACTACCGCCTTATAAAGAGGATCCAAATTCTCAAGTTGGATTTTGACTGCCTCGTTGCGAGGCGGTGGAGTGGA
>JAYVQZ010000163.1:0-2360 GCA_043776735.1 Deltaproteobacteria bacterium
CGGCCGTCGTCGGTAAAGGTGCTGATGGAGTTTTTGACACTCTTAATCACGCCTACCTCGTAGCCTGGGGCAAAGTCCAATATGCCCTTGAGCTTGAGTCCGATCTTCGTGAGCTTCTTGCCCGAGGACTAAGCTCCTCTGATCCCGAGATTCGGCTTCAATTCCTCCACGCTGGACTGCGGGTTTTACCAGTGGAAACCAGGCAGACTTTTTGGAGGTTGGGCCCGGTTGATGAGGGCCCTGAGGTCAAAAAAAAGCGGAAACATGAGTTTTATGATGTGCGCGATGAAGTGCAGACCAGGGTTTATCTCGAATTCCTGCCACGGTATCTTGCAGGGACTAGGGCAGAGCAGGGGAACGGCGTAGCAAAACTCATTGCCGGCACTCAACTGCGTGATCACAGAATCGTAACTCAAGTCTTGAATTGGAGAATATCTCAAATCAAAACTTTGCCAGAGCTTGTTGAGGCGACTTGGGTAGAGTTAGTCGATGCCGCTTATTCGCGCTTCAAAAGTAGTGAAAAGTTACTCGATCCTGACGCCGACCCGCTCGAGGCTCTTAAAAACGAAAGCACGCAGGAAAAGCCCGATCTGGCCGAAATTCTCTTTTCGGACATATTCGCAACCGCATTGTTGGTCGCGGAAAACAGTCTTGGAAAACAGATCGAAGGTTTTTTGGATCTTCTTTTCCAAAAAATGGCTCAAAACACGACTCATAGAACCTTTCCATTCATTCTCGAAACCTTCCTCTTTCACGTTGATAAGAAATTTAACGAAGAGAGCCCGGCGGGCGCCTTAATGATTCTGCATGCGAAAAAGGTGCTCTCGCAATTGGAACAGTTTTTAGCGCCTGAAACTGAGAGTGTACGTGAGCGTCCTTGGCGCGAGGCGCTCCGAGAACGGACGCTCTACGTTTTAGAGGAGGCCATCATTCGCAAGTTGGGTTGGTTCCCTCCGACGTCAACAGTGGTGGACGTCGCCATGAACCATTTGCGCAGCGAGCTTGCTCAAGGCAGAGAAACACCGCTATCCTACCAGGGGAGAGCCGCCTTCCGTTTGCTCACCGAAACACCAGAAATGCTTTTTTCCGCAGTTAATGATGGCGTAAAAGCTGACCCCCATACCGTGTTAGGTAATGAAGATTTTGCGCTAGGATTTCAAAAGTGCGCTCGTCTCATCAGCACACTCTTTGAGAAGCTTTCCCCTCCCAGTAGTCATTAGAACGATCTCTCAGACCGAAAGTTCGTGTCTTTCGGCCTAAGATCGATCCGGCCGCTCGTTGCCAGGGGTTACTGGGGTTAATCGCCCCTTCAACGGGACAAAAATTCCACCCTTTCTTATACGGCGGGCCTAAGCGTATTGGCCCCTATTTCGCATAGTAAAAGTTCAGCTTCGAGAAATTTGTTAATAGGGCTAAAAACAAAAGAGGTAGGCAATGTCGGCACGCAGAGCAGATAATTGCTAGACGGTCCTAATCCTGTAGTTAAGCCACCTGGAGACGAGTCAATGAGTAAGAAGCGTAGTCGAACCACAGAGGTAGATATTTCCGTTGAGGATATCGGCGACATCATGGGAAGTGCGACCGGGAAGATGGAAAACAGCCTGGTTAGCGGTGGGTGGGCAGGCACTGACGATGCTACATCCACAGCCCCTAGCGATATGATAGGCCTCCCCCCGATACCGGAGGAAGATAAGCCGATTTCGGTTATTGAGCGTGATTTCAATGAAAGTATCGAGCGGGATGAGGAAGAGCAATCCATTGGCTAGTGCTCAATGACGGTCGATCTAGGCAAACCCTTGGCCTCCGCGTGAAACTGGGGTAATTTTCGGCAATTCTAGGGTAGCAATAGACCGAATTCGCCGATGCAAACCAACAAATTAACAGCCACCGTTATCGCCTATAATGAAGAGCGAAATATTGAGCGGTGCCTTAAATCCCTTCAGTTTGCCGATGAAATTGTAGTCGTCGACAGTGGCAGCACCGATCAGACTTCAGCTATCTGCCAAAAATTCGGGGTTAAATTCTTTCACAACCCTTTTTTGAATTACGGGGCGCAAAAAAACTTCGCTCAAAGCAAAGCGTCGAACGAATTCGTTTTGAACGTTGATGCGGACGAAGAGGTCAGTATTCCGCTTAAAGAAGAAATATTGTCCCTTTTGAAGAGCGCTCAAGAGGCAAGCCTTGCGGACATTTACTCTCTGAAACGACGGAACTATTTTTTTAACAAGCCGCTGCGGTTTGGCGGGACTTATCCTGATTACAACAAACGGCTTTATAAAAAATCGTTTTGTCGATGGACAGAACCTAATGTCCACGAAATCTTAATTTCCCAACGGCCGAATTTTGTCACCGGGAAATTA
>JAYVQZ010000164.1:0-9119 GCA_043776735.1 Deltaproteobacteria bacterium
GGGCGCACTGCCTCGCGTAACCCGCCATCCGCAAAGCTCTCAGCTGGTACTACTTATCTAAAATAAACCGGACAGCAATGTACTTAGTACCTTTTTGCATTCTATTTTTCTGGCAACACAATTCCATACTTTTGGGCTTTTCGGTGCAGGGTCTTGCGATCGATGCCCAGAATCTGAGCCGCTTTTGATTTATTGAACTTTGCTTCTTCAAGCACCTTAAGAATGTGCCGCCGCTCGACCTCGTCCAAAGAGGAAAGCGTGGATTCCGGCTCTGAAGTCACGGGCCCAACACCGGCAAGCTCAGACGGGAAATCTTCCGGGTAAAGTTGTGTTGTCCTCGCCATCGTTACAGCGCGTTCAATGGCATGTTCCAATTCGCGAACATTCCCTGGCCAGGAGTAATTTTCTATCAACGTCATCGCTTCCGGAGTGACATTGGTAATCCGTTTGGATTGTTTTAAAGAATAGACGAGAAGAAAATGCCGGATGAGATCGGGGAGATCCTCTTTTCGTTGTCTAAGGGGAGGAAGATCAATGCGTATTACCTTCAACCGGTAATAAAGGTCCTCGCGGAAGGTTCCTTTTTGCGTGGCCTCATCCAGATTGCGATGGGTAGCGGCAACAATGCGAACATCGGCATTTTTAGTCTCTTGCGATCCGACCGGCTTAAACTCCCCTTCTTGAAGCGCGCGCAATAACTTCACCTGAAGTCCAGGGGTCATGTCGCCGATCTCATCAAGAAACAACGTTCCACCATTAGCCTCCTCAAATAGGCCTACCTTATTGGAGACCGCTCCGGTAAATGCCCCACGCACATGCCCAAAGAGTTCTGACTCGAGCAAACTTTCCGTGAGTGCTCCGCAATTTACCGGAATGAACTTTTTCTTTCGGCGATCGCTATGCTCGTGAATGGCCCTTGCCACCAATTCTTTACCTGTGCCGCTTTCGCCAAGTATCAAAACCGGGCTCGAAGTCAGGGTAGCTCGTGCCATCGTCTTGAAAACTTCCACAAGCGCCGAAGATTTTCCGATGAGTGACCTTGGGGTCAACATCATTGGTGAGGCCTCTTCGTGGTTAGGGACAGCGCTTTTTTGATTCTCTACCTGGCGTGCCGCGCGACCCACGACGGCCTTTAACTCATTAACTTTGAAAGGTTTGCTAACGTAGTCAAAGGCCCCTTCTTGAATGGCCCGAATGGCCCCTTCCATCGCACCAAAAGCAGTCATTAAAATGACAATGGGCGGATTGCGCATTCGCTTGCATTGGGCCAGCAACTCATACCCATCTACTTCAAGCATGTGAATGTCGGTCAGAATAATGGCGAAGGATTCTTTTTCAAGCCGAAGCAGCGCCTCTTCACCGCTCGATACCAGGGTGAACTGGTACCCTTCAGAAGAAAAGATCTCGCCCAGCAGATCTCTTGTCACCCGATCATCATCGACAATTAATAGTTTCATGCCGTTTCTCTGTAGGGAATTTCCAGTGTCACTTCTGCCCAAGACCCCTCTCGGGATTCAATATTTAACTTGCCGCCGTATTTCTTGGCGATGCCTTCGCAAATCGATAGTCCAAGTCCTGTCCCGTCACCTGGCCCTTTGGTAGTAAAAAATGGCTTAACCACACTCTTAAGGTGCTCTTTGGCAATCCCCTCTCCGGTATCACGAACTGACAAACTCAACCAAGACTTCCCCCCTTGTTTTCGAACGGAGGTTACCACAAAGATTTTCATCGGTTCTTTGGGAACACGAATCTTCTTCTGCTTAATACTGTCGAGCGCATTGTTTACTAGATTTAGAAAAACTTGCTCAAAATCAAGAGGAGTGGCCATCATAGGTGGCAGTTGGCGGTTGAGATCTTTAACTAGCTCCACCTTTAAAGAATCCAAACGAGGCCGCAACAGTTCGATCGTTTTTTCCACAATGGCGTTAGGATCAATAAGCTGATTTTGAGTAAGAGGTTTGGAAGTGGTATGGAGCAGATCTTTGACGATCGACTCAATCCGATGGACCTCTCCGGTTAAGATTTGAATCCGCTCCACAGGAGTCTTTCTTCCTGGATGTAGATCGGGAACGGTGACGTCAGCCAAATCCTCTTGCAATAGTTCAAGATGTCCTGAAATCGCATTTAAAGGAGTGCCTATTTCATGAGCCACCCGCCCCGTTAGTTGCCCCATGACGGCAAACTTCTCGCTATTCATCAACTGCCGCTGGGTTTCGTCGAGCTGCTCGCTGAGAGCAATATTTTGAGACTCTGCAATCCTAAGTAACCGTTCATTAGAAACCGTCTTACGCAAAAAATAGCTTAGCAAAAGGACGAGGATCAAAACGCTCGAAGCCGCCCCTACCACGATGATTCTCGACATCGCTGCCATAAGCCGGCTCACGCTCTTTAGAGAGACTTCGCAATGAACCATTCCTAAAATCCGGCGAGAGCTGCGCTTGTCTTTAGCGGGAGATAAAATAGGAACTCTTATTTCCCAGGTGGGGGAATCATCGCCGTCGGCCCGAAATTCTGATTCGGTAGCCTCAACCAGCGGAGCTTCGACGATCGCTAAGGAGTCCTCTTCCACATTGGAGGCTATCTTTTTCCCCTTTAATGCTTCTCCCTCGCGAGCATACACATCGATGCGTAAGATGCTTGGCTGGAGGTAAAGCTGCCGTTGAATTTCATTTTCGATGACTTGCGTAGAATCTGGCCGCCCCAACCATCTTTGGTTCACCACTTTATTAGCGATAATCTCAGCGGTACCAATTCCAATCTGACGCCAATCTTCTTCTAGGATGGGGCGGGTAATTTGGTACTGAAAAACGGTAATCCCGATAAAGGTCGGAATAATCACAGCCAAGAGCACAATAATGATCTTGGTCTGAATATCGATGTTTGTGAGGCTAAACCTCATGCGGAATGTCCCTTTACCAAAAAGATAAAACTATCCGACTTTTGAATGGCTCGGCCACAAAAGAAAAAAGGGGTGGCTTTTGGCCACCCCTTAAACTTTCAAGAAAACTCTTAAAAGTTACGCGGACTGAAGCTTAGTTAGCTTTTGGAGCTTCAGCAGCGGCTTTTTTGGCTTTCTTGGACTTTTTGGTATGCTTTGCAGGGTGAGCATCTGCAGCGACAGGAGCAGCGACTTCTTTAGTCGTGGTCGTAGTCGTGGTTGACGTGGTGTCAACCGCAGCAGGAGCAGCAGCCGTTTTAGCATCATCAGCAAAAGAGGCGATTCCAAACAAAGCTACGAACAAGGCAACGAGTACATTTTTCATGTGATCTCCTTAAAATTACCTACTTTTCCCCAAACTTGTACCGAACCCAATGTTCGATCTAAGTAATAAGAGAAAAAAGTAAGAAGGGAACAAGACCTCTTACGACGTTACTCGTCATTAATGAGGTGACCTTTTTTTTGAAAAAGTTTTGGTCTTCCCAGGATCACGACGTAGCAAGACTGATACCAACCGGAAAGCCTTGCCCAGTAAGGGGGGTGCTTTTTTACTGGGTCAAAATGACTCAGATGAAAGAGGACATGCCGCGGTAGATCTCCCCACTTTTTATAAAATAAAGTTTATTCGTTGCGCGCGCGAAACCCAGTGGCTCGGAGCAGACTATGGGAAATTTCAGGAAAGTGGCGATTGATCCAGACGACAGCCTTTCCATGACCTGTGATCACAGTCTCTCGTTTTCTTTGGTAGAGGCTATTGACCATCTGACGCGCCGCTTTATCAGCCTTTACTGGAAGCCAACTAGGAAGCGGATCGGGAGTAAACTCCCTTAGCTGTCCCCGGTTATTTACTCGGCGGATCTCCGACTCCACAAAACCGGGGGCTAAATGGCTGACGGAAACTCCACTCTCGGCGAGTTCCAAACCCAAAGAGTCAGAAAAGGCACGAACGGCAAACTTGCTCATGGCGTAAGGAGAGTTCCCCGCCAACGAAAGAAATCCATTCACGCTGCCGGTGATCCCAAGCCGACCTTTAGTTTTTTTTAGTTCCGCCACTGACGCCTTGGCCGTTCGAATTACTCCAAACACGTTGGTCTCAAATTGCCGCCGGTAATCGGCGATCTCTAGTTTTTCTACTTCTCCCACAACTCCAAACCCGGCATTGGCCACTACGACATCCAACCGGCCGAACTCCTCCACGGCAAGATCGACGGCTTTTTCAATTTCCCCTTCGACCGCCACATCGGCCGTACAGGGAAGCGCCCTTTGGCTAGAGGTGGTAAAGCTCTGGCAGTGGGATTCAAGCCGATCTTTTCTCCTGGCTACGAGAATAAGATTGGCTCCTTGTTCAAAAAAAACACGGGCCATCGCCAATCCAATACCGGAAGAAGCTCCTGTGATGAGTACCGCATGGTCCTTAAATCTCATGTTCGAAATCCCTCTAGGAATCGGTAAGCGTATGCGAACTGGGGGATGCCGACAATGAACTCGTTTCTCTACGACGTGTCATCGAAAGTGACATTTCAACGGCAAGCAACTGAATTAATTATATAATTTAACATTTTTTGAATGTATTTGTCGACCTATTAGCCAGTAACGTGATTCCCTTAAAGCAACTTAAGACATTAATATAATTAGGTAAAACACCGAAACCAAGTAACGGTATCGGCCTTGCATTCTAAGAGAATACGAACTTAACAACCAGTCCGACACCACACCTTTAAGAAACCGAACCACCTTAGAATAAAACGGAGACTTCCCATGAAACACCCTTTAGTCGCCCTTATTGCCGGAATTTCGTTGATGTCTCTTACTGCTAAAGCGGACGAAAAGCAGTGGCAGCCGAACCTGCCAAAACAATATTCCTATCGCGCAAAAGCAAGTAAGGGTGGTCGTAGACTTGCCTCTGTTCAAAACACCAATATCCAAGAGAACTACCGCGCTACTCGCGGTTATCGAAACCAGGATGATCTCAATATCAAACTGAGCCTTCTTGCTGGTGCCGGATTTCAGAGCGAAGGCGCCTCATTTTCGGGCAATCCCTCTTCTCAAAGTGTCGGAGCGGCCCCCACATTCGGACTTTGGGTGGACCTGAAAGCCTACCGTTATTTTGGATTAGAAGAAGATGCCTATTACCAAATGTCAGGCTCCGCTACCAACGTAGGTGGTGCCAAGGAATCCGCGCAAGGCATGGGCAGCTTTACGACGCTTAAGGGACAAATTCCTTTTGAGCTGGGAGACATCAAAATCGCACCGAAAGCAGGCTTTGGTTTTGCGCTTTTGCGACGTACGGGAAAATCAGAAAGCATTAGCAGCCCACTAGAAACCAGTGTCGCAGCAACCGGCGTGTACGCCACGCTGGGTGTGGACGTTGAACCCATTCGCAAAGTCTCTATTATGGCCGACTATGCGCGCTCGGTGAGCGGCTCTGCATCCTATAAGAATGGGTCTACCGCACAAGAAGCCGATGCCGCTAGTTTCGACCGTATCCGCGTTGGCGCCTCTTATGAATTCCTTCCCGGTATCCACGGCGGAATACAATTTATTCACCGCGGAGTGAAATATAATCTTCCTACGTTGGGATCTAGCATCGAAGGATCGACCTCAACTAATCAGGTCCAAGCCCTTTTTCAATACGAATTGTAATCGCGGTTTCCCCCCGACCCAAAAAACGTGAGGGTGGTCTCGAAAGAGGCCACCCTTTTTTTTGCCCTAGCCCAGCCCTCCGCTAGCGCGTAGCCAAACTACAGAATAGACTTCCCCTAATGATCCGTGTCCTAGCTGCCACCTTTGCCATAATTCTCGCCAGTGGGCCGGCGCACGCTCAATGCGAAGATCACCCTCTTCAACATGGCATTCAGGTGGGTTTGGGAATTCAGAGTTTTCTTCCAGGTAATCAGGCTGATTTCACTCTTCTTGCCCCGGGTTATCTTCTCACCGGCGGCTACTCCTGGGGAAACAGAGGTATCTACACCTCTCTGCAGTACGCCTCGTCGACAGCTTTCTCTCTTTACTCGGTGGAAGTTAGCTTTCGGCAAGTTCTAGAGACCCCTTTTCTCGACCTTTTTGGACAGGCAGGGGGCTTTGCCATGAGCTATGGAGTGGACAATCTGATCCGCCACAACCAGGCAGGCGGCCTAGCCGCCATAGGAATATTGATTCTTTTCTCGCCTGAAGTTGAATTCACAATGCAGCTCAAGGGCTACCTCCAGCAGGAATCTATCCTTGCGGCAGGCGGAAGTTTTCTATTTCATCTGTGATTGTTACCGACGCCTAGCGTCCCTATTTCAAGAACCAAAGGATCGCGATGCCAGCCAAAGCAATTAACGTGCTTTTTTCGCTCTTAAAGGCACGCAACAGATTAAATTCCTGGAGCGTGCTTTCAATTTGGGGACCAAGACCAGGCACCCATCGAGGAACCAGGGAACGGTACCTCTGATAACTAGGCCCAAAGGTTGCGGCCAAAAGCGACTCTTCGTACTCAGTAATCAAGAAATACTGAAGGACGGTGTAGGCTCCAAAAGCCAACGACAAAGAAAAGAAGCCAAATAAAAAGCCACACCCGACGTAAAGAAAAAAGTTACCGATATAGAGTGGGTTTCTTACCCAACGGTAGGGACCGGCATGAACTAACTCGGGGACTTTATCTCCACGCGTCCGTGTGACACTACCGGCATATCCCACAGCCCAAAGCCGAAGGGACTCTCCTGCGATTACTAACGCTAAGAAGGCCAAGATTAGGCTCTGCGGCCAGACCACTTCCCTGGGAAGCAGAATAAAAAGGGCAAGAAAGGGGAGCGGAGAGAAACTTCTCCAACGAAACCAGGCTCTTCCCCAACGCGCTAACCAATCGGGACTAGCCGCGCCAATCAACTCCGTTTTTGACATGGGGGTAGGGAATCATAGAAACAGCGGGGATGTAAAGACCAGCAGCTTCTGAAATTGTCTTTGGCCGACAGTCCCTTGAACTTTGGTCCCCGATTAAGATAAATAGGGCCATTCCATGAGCTTTCAACTAACAGCGGTACAAAATTGTGGGTGGGTCGAGGTTGTCTGCGGCAGCATGTTCAGCGGCAAGACCGAAGAACTTATCCGTCGTCTTAAACGAGCCCAGATTGCCCGGGTGAAGATTCAAATCTTCAAACCACGTCTGGACGACCGTTACTCGGTCGACCACGTGATGAGCCACTCTGCCTTGAAATTGGAGGCCACCCGTATCGACAACGCGGAAGAGATCCTGGGATTATTAGACGACAATGTCCGAATCGTTGGTATTGATGAGGCGCAGTTTTTCTCCAATGCTATCGTTGAAATCGTCCAGCGCCTGGCAAACCGAGGACTTCGGGTTATCATCGCAGGCCTAGATATGGATTACTTAGGCCTCCCCTTCGGTCCCATGCCGCAGTTAATGGCCACCGCTGAGTATGTGACTAAGATGTCTGCCATCTGCACTTCGTGCGGAAACCCAGCCAGCCGGACCCAGCGCCTTCAAGCCAAAACGCCAGCTGAGGGACAAGTCCTTGTCGGTGGTCAGGAATTCTACGAAGCCCGTTGCCGCCGTTGTTTTGAACCGCCAACGAATAAAGCATTACCCCAGGATTTAAAATGAGCACGCTTCAACCGACCTCCCGGATCGACTGGGAGCTTTCCAAACAAAAGTCCACACGCTTTGTGAATTTTTGGAAAGAAAGGGCTGTCATTCCCACCGCCCTTTTTCAAAGTTCCGTGCGCGTGTGGGTAGAGATTGGCGCCGGCACCGGTGGTTTTTTCTCGGCACTGTCCGAACGCAATCCGAGTATTTCCTTTGTCGCCATGGAACGCTGCCGTCATCGCGCCAAACGGCTGGTGAGCAAGTCGCAAAGAATGGCGCGACCAAACTTTTTAGGAATTAGGGGAAACGCGATTCCTGCGATGCTTCATTCCGTTCCGGACAACTCTCTCGAACGGGTCTACATTCTCTATCCCTGCCCTTGGGTTAAAAACTCCCAGCGCAAAAACCGCTGGTACCTTCACCCGATGATGCCCCATTTGTTACGGACGCTAAAACCCGGTGGCCTTTTGATTTGGGCGTCCGATCAAAAGTTTTATATCGACGAGGCCAGGTACGTTTGTGAAAAACATTACCAAACGCCAATTCTCGTGCACGGAGAGATTTCGCCAAACGAATTTAATGATCTGGCGTCCTTTGATGGGGGGCGTACAAAATTCGAATCCGACTTCTTAGGCCAAGGCCTCCCCTGCTATGAGCTAGTGGTAAGAAAGCCAGAGACAGCGTTTGGCACACCCGACTGAGCTTGCCGCCTGGGTCCCCTTCGGTACTCGTGACAAATCGTCGAAACATGATCTCTCGGACCAAAGGTCCGGGAGCCTCAACCATTTCAGCTAACTAAGCTATATTGAAAACCGCTAACCGCCCGCTTCTGGCGCCAGCGTAAAGGTAGTTAGTACCATTATGCTTTTTTTACGCTACTGAAGTCTTACGCTGGTCATCTTAGAGACGCCGGCCTTTTCCATGGTGACACCATAGAGAGCTTCGGCGATTTCCATCGTCTTCTTGTTATGAGTAATGACGATGAATTGCGTCTTTTCTGCCATTTTTTTAACGACGGTGTTAAAGCGCGAAACGTTGGCGTCATCGAGCGGCGCATCGACCTCATCTAGTAAGCAAAACGGACTCGGCTTACGCGCAAAGATCGCAAGCACCAGACTCACCGCTGTCAGCGCTTTTTCCCCACCTGAAAGCAGCGTAATACTCTGAAGTTTTTTGCCGGGAGGTTGCACTAGAATATCCACACCGGATTCCAGCATGGAATCGGGGTTCGTAAGAGTCAGTTTGCCTGTTCCGCCACCAAAAAGAATGGGGAAGATTTCGGAAAACTTTAACTGTACCGCTTCGAAAGTTTCGGTAAAACGAGCCATCGTAGATAGATCGATTTTCTCAATCGCCTGCTGCAAAATCTGCATCGATTTTTCAAGATCGGCCTTTTGCGTCGTTAAGAAGTCGTAGCGGCCCTGAATCTCATCGAATTCATGAATGGCTGTGAGGTTCACTTCGCCGTAACGGCCCACTTTATCGCGGATCGTTTTGACATGGTCCTTGAGCAAGATTTCGCGATCGGTATCTGAAAGTGTCGACCAATTGTCACCAAGCTGGTCTTGAAGTAGCGGCAACGAAGCGGTGTCA
>JAYVQZ010000165.1:0-2355 GCA_043776735.1 Deltaproteobacteria bacterium
GGGGAGAGCGCCGTGAGGTGGGCCTCTTTGATCCGAGTGAAGCGCTCAATCACTTAGGGGGCGGGGCGGGGCAAAACATTCGTCTAGAGATCCAGCGCGGAGTCGGCATGCCCAATGAAACGGTGGATTTAAAGACGGCAAAAGTCGACGTTGATTCCTCACGTGTAACATCCCAAGACAAAGAGATTCAAATTGGACTTGCGAAGAAGGTGGTCCGCATTATTCGGGTGCCGGTATTTTATTCTGGCGTTCCCACCCAAAAAGATCCGTTTGCGCTGGGAGTCTCGGACCATTTTGAAGAGGAACTGGGCCGCGATCCAAAACCCGATATGTATGTCTTCGACTTAAGGGACAATGGCGGCGGAGCGCTCAACGAGGCTAGGAAAATGGCGGCGTCCGTTCTCCCAAAGGGGGTTACCGGCTACGATAGAATGGGTGCGGAAAATAAAGCCCAACCCGCCCTAGTTGAGAGAAACTCCCCTTTTACCCAGCCAGCCCTATTGTTGTTAAACCGGGGAAGCGCTAGTGCTTCGGAGATTTTTGCTTCGGCTCTCCAAGGAAAAAGAAAAAATACTATTTTAGTAGGCGATGCGGAAACGTTTGGAAAAGGCACCATCCAGTCTCTTCTTGGCGCATCAGACAAAAGTCCCTTTGAAGATCAAGAGGGGATTTTAAAACTCACCACCGGTGCTTTTATGGGGCCTAAGGGTCAAGTTATTGCGGGAAACGGCGTGCGCGTCGATATTGAGTTTCCCACCGCAGCCAGCGCCAACCCGTACTATCAAGATTGCCGAAAAGACAAAGTGCCCTACATCGCTCGAGTGGAGACTGGCGACAGCATTTATTCCTTCACATCCCAGGTTGTGAAAGAATTAGACAAACAACACAAAGAGCGCGCGGAAACGGGGAAACTTGCGGAGATTAAGAGCGAAATTAGCCGCCTTTACCGCTCGCAAATTGCCTTGAAGGAACCACTATCGCTTACGGAAATGAAGACTCTATTGGAGAAGAAGAAATCTGCATTGAAAAAACTTCGGGAATTAGGAGCGGCTGAGGATTCGATACCAGCGGTTTTTGGGGAAGATGCCTACACTCAGGAAGTAATGATGATCGCCAAAGATTTTTACCGCCGCACGGTTCCTGCTGTTAGCAGCAAATAGGGAAAGTTTGATCCCTTTCAAAGGTGAGTAAGAACATCCATGCATTTGGGGATAAATCCTCCTGAATCCGCATGAACTGTTCCCACCTGGCGAGTTCGGATTGGTTTTCCTGTTTTAGGATCTATCTCCGTAGCGATTAGTGCGGCCGTTCCCTCTTTGGTTGAAAGCACTAAAACCGCTCCTAGCTGCGTGGGCCGCAGAATTTCAGAAACCAGTTTCCCCGCAACTTTCACTTCCTGTTGCACGTTTCCGTCTCCTGTTTTTAGCTCGAGTTGCTCAATCCTGTCTGACTCTTCGTCAGGAACTACCACCATCATCTCCGTGGAACGCTTCCCGTTGACCAAAAGCGCACTTTGAATTCCGCGATTCCCTTCCACTTCAGGATAGAGCCGGTCGATAACCTGAAAACTCTTTCCCTTAAAAAGAACCGGCTTATAAATTTCAGGTTCAATCTCAGAATCTACAGTAATTCCAGCACCCTGAAACTGACCCTTTGGTGAGGACCTAATATTGCTCGTGAAAATATCGAGGTCACCGTTTTCAAAAAGTCGATTTCCAGCCGGTTTTCCATCCGCATTTCTGACAAACACGCGAGACTGCCCTGCCATACGCCAAGAGAGTAGAAGGCGTCCATCTTCGGCCACGCCAAAAGAATAGAGTCGGTCCGAATTGTCAGAGGAGAAACGGAAAGAGGAGAGTCCATTTTTTCCAAAGTCGTTGCGTCGCTTTCCCTCAGGAGAAAAACGCATCATTAGAGTGCGGTTGTCACCTATCGAGCCAACGCGCTGGAAAATCTCCCGAACTTGGTTTTCTCCGCTATTGAGCCCTAAAGGCTGTGATTCGGGCTGGCGAGTTCGGCCCATCGCCAGTAAAAGGTCGCCAGTTTTTGGGCAAATGGCGAGTTTCGCATTTCCGATCTGGGAACCTGGAGAAAGATTGAGATTGATGAGCAGGTGGCCGCCATTCCCGAAAGAGGGGTCCAAGGCACCGCTTTTGAGGTACCTGCTAGCCAGTAACTTATTTTTCTCTTTTCCCTCTCCCTGCTTAAGAACGTAGAGATTTCCGTAGACGTCTACTGTGGCATCTTCGACTAGCGAATGAAAAATAGTCTCATCAGCAAAAACAGTGAAACATAGCAACAGAGCAAACAGTAAGCGCTTCAAGACCACTCCTCTCACAAGGGCTTCTATTATAA
>JAYVQZ010000166.1:0-2353 GCA_043776735.1 Deltaproteobacteria bacterium
ATTGGAATCTTTGGTTCTATTGCGCTCAACAAACGGCGGATGGAGGAAAAGGCGCGCGCGGAGAAGACGGTAATGACGGCATGAATGGGGGCCGTGGAGGTGACAGTGCTCGTCTGTTAGTGCAGGTCCAAACCGGCCCGGACTTTACGGTGAGTGTGGCCTCGGAACCGGGTCAGGGAGCCATCGGAGGCAGGGGCGGCAATGGAGGGAAAGGCGGAGCCGGAGGCCTTGCCGGTATTCGTGACAATGGCCACATGTGTCGCGAAGCGCAGAATGGACCGCCCGGAGAAGATGCTCTCGCTGGTAGACCTGGCAAATTCGGCGATAAAGGGATGCGACAGCCGGTCTGTACTCAGGTCGGCACCAACATTTCGGGCGAGTGCCCCAAGGAGTAAGTGATGAAGCACCTTACTTTGAGTCTTGTCTTACTTCTCTCGCTCGCCGTCCCTGCAAAGGTGGCACGAGCAGATCTTTTTGGCGGAGACGTGGTGGTTCTCACCCAGATTCTCGCGCAAGCCATCATGCAGCTACAGCAGTTAAGAAACCTGATGGGAGCAGCAAGCGATCAACTGGATTTAATTCGCGAGATCAATCGGGGAATTAATGACTCGCTGAATCTCCTTAAGAACATCGATCCGAATCTCGATCCCGGAGTTTACCGGGATTGGGACAACGTAAACATCGCTGTTCGCCGATTGGAGGACCTCTATGGCGGGGTCCAGAACTCACCGGAAGCAAAGATTCAGAAGGATGCCGATCAAAGCGTGGCGGAAGCTGTAGCTTTCAATAACTCATTTTTTAAGTGGAGCGGGCAACTCGATCAGGTTGGTGAGCAGATCAAGTCGCAAAGCCACTCTGTCTCGCCAGGAGGTGCGCAAAAGTTAACCGCCCAAGCACTCGGATTGATTATCCAGGTGTTAAACCAAAATCTTCGAGCTCAAGCCACGAGTCTAAAGCTTCAGGCTCAGTCGATGGCAATTGAAAATCGCCGAGACAAACAAGCCACGAAAGACATGTTAGGCAGCACGAACTATCTAAGAGCCGCAATGAAAAGCGAAAAGGCGGCCTACGCAATTCCGAGGTTTTAAATGATCGATCTAAATTGGCTCTCCCAAGAGGCCAATACTATCCATACTTTTTTCACGTCCATTTTTTATATTTTCGTCACGGTGCTTCTGCTCGTCGGAGTGCTCACCGAATTCTTTCAAATGCCTCTAGGAGGAGTTCCTAATTTTAGCACCATGGTGGGGCGCGTTCTAATCGCGGCAATTCTTCTGCACACTTATCCGGAGGTCTCTCGTACCGTCGCTGAATTCGCTGACGCGATGTCGAAGCACCTGGGCGATCTCAATCAATTTAAACTGGTGCTGGATCGGATGGGAGATAAGCTTCAGGAGTTTTCATTTTCATGGGTTTCCGTAAAAGGAAGTCTCGTTCTGGCCGTCTCCTTCTTAACATTCTTTCTTCTGTATTTTTCCGTCCACGTTACCCAGGCCTTTCTGATCTATACGTGGACTGTCCTCTACGTTTTTTCACCTATATTGATAGCGCTCTTTGTGCTTCCGCAGACCGCAAGCGCCACAAAAGGTCTCTACCGATCTCTCTTCGAGGCGAGCGCATGGAAAGTGGTCTGGGCCGTTCTGGCTACGTTGCTGTGGAGTACCGGGGTTAGTGGCGTTCAGGATCAAAATGTTATCGCCGCAGTATGCTTCAACTTGATCCTTGCGGGTTCTCTCGTTCTCACTCCGCTAGTCGTCCATCTCCTGGCAAAAAGCGGGATCGCGTCGATGAGTAGTTCTGTAGGAAGTATCGCTATCGGTGGACTCACAACGATCACTCCAGCTAAAGCCGCAATGATGGCGGCTTCCTTGGGCAAGAATACCTACAACCAAGCATTGAACACGGCTGAAAAGGCGGCTTCCAATTTTCCGCGAGCCCACCAAGCGATTCAAGATATCCCAAGGTTCCAGACTCCCGCTCGGACTCCGATCTTCAAAAAGAAGGACCAGGAACCTATCAAGCGTTACACCGCCAAACCCAAGAAAAAGTGAGGGCTCATGAAGTTCACCGAAGCATGGATCGATGTCATCAATCAGAATAATCTCTTAAAAGTCGCTCTGGCGATTTCGACACTTTGTACGTTTGTACTTTGCGTTACCGTCGTTCAGCTCGCCTTGCGCAATCCCTTGGTTATCGACCGTGAGTGCTACTCGAAAGCGGTATCACCGGCCGCCATCAAGCAAACTGCGATGGAGATTGAGAGTTTTGTCCGCTTCGCACTTCCCAAGAGGTTTGACTCCGACGTGGCTGATTCCAGAGTCCTTCTAGGTGAGGAGGAGTTTGCGTATCGACT
>JAYVQZ010000167.1:0-2348 GCA_043776735.1 Deltaproteobacteria bacterium
ACCTCTTCCGTTCTGTGATTGGAGTCGGAGATGATCTGGATCTGTTTGGACGTTTTGCCACTCCGTCCATGCTCGTCGAATTCACTGGCTAGTCACCAGAACGACGCGTCATCAATTGCGTTATTTCCCTCATTATTTTTGGGATTTTTTCCGAAAAGGGTGAAGAGAGGGGATGCCCGTATGGCACTTGTTTTGGAGTCGTCAGGCCTGACGGATATCGGGCTCAAACGAAAAATTAACCAAGACGCCTATCTAAAAGACGACAATCTTCGTCTTTACGTTGTGGCGGATGGCATGGGGGGACACAAAGGTGGCGAGGTGGCTAGCCGTTTGTGCGTGGAAACCATTCAGGATTATTGTCTGGAACACCCCAAAGAAAATGGGCGAGACGTTTTAGATCACGGCATCAACCGATCGTGTGAAGCCATCTTTCGCAAGTCGCGAGAAACCGAAGAACTCGCAGGGATGGGAACCACCGTTGCCGCGCTCTATTTTCAAGAGGGTGGCGTACATATTGGGCAGGTGGGGGATAGTCGCGCGTATCTGATGACGAGTGATGGAATATGGCAAGTGACTGAGGACCATTCTTTAGTTAACGAAGAAATTCGCGCAGGTCGGCTCGCGGCAAATCAAGTGGCGGCCTACCAATTTAAGAACGTCATTACCAGGAGTGTTGGTTATGAGAGCCAAGTAGTGGTTGATGTCTTACGTCGCAAGGTAAAAGTGGGAGACACGTTTTTTCTCTGTACCGACGGTCTATCCGGTTTGGTTAACATCAAAGAAATTGGCGAACACATTTACCGGGAAGGTATGGTCATGGGTTTGCAAAATCTAGTTCGCTTAGCAAACACGCGCGGTGGGGATGACAATATCACTGCCGTAGTCTGTCGAGTGACTTCGCTTTAGTCGCCGGGCGACCCAGGCTTAAAGGGTTGCGGCGGCTGGTAGAATCTTGGTACAACCAGAGCTCAGCATATTCATTGGAGGTGGTTACGCAACGTTTCAGATTAAATCAGCGGTGGCGAGATCGTTTTGTCACCTTAATGGTAATCCCCGAGCGGACACGTCAGGTGCACCGTCTTGTATTGCCGTTTTTCATGCTTAAGATTGGGTTTGTACTTGCCTCTTTAGCGCTAGTATTTCTCGTCGTCGTGGGCCTCGATTACGTACATATCTTGGGGCGCATGGCGGAAAATAAACGACTTAAGGGAGAAAACTTTAAACTTAGGCAGGAGCTTCAGCTCATTAAGAATAAAGTCGACTCGATGGATAACACGATCGAGCGCGTTAGAAATTATGCGAAGAAATTGCAGCTTCTTACCGGCCAGGGAGAGAAAGGCTCCAGCCTTCCTCAAGGGGGACCAACGGAAGAAGAAGAGGTTCAGCGATCTCCAGCGGCCAAACATAAACGGCGCTCGCAATTAAATCCGCAGTTCGAAGTTCCCTCGGGAGAAGGATCTTTACCACCCACAGGAACGCTGGATGAGAGGGTGGATCGCCTTCAGACGGTTAGCGGAGTGGCAGAAAGAGAACTTACCTATTTGGAAAGTTACCTCATGGCGCAGTCAGCGGTAATGTCGGCGACGCCTTCACTGCTACCGATTGCTGGATGGATCACTTCGCCGTTTGGATATCGTCGCCATCCTTATGATGGCGTTTTAAGACTGCATGCTGGTGTGGATATTGCCGCAGAACCGGGAACCCCCATTCGAGCTCCAGCTATTGGGTTGGTGATCTACTCTGGCTACCGTGAGGGTTACGGTAAGGCGATCGTGCTCGATCATGGGTATGGCATACGCACTCTCTTCGCCCACAACTCACGCCTTTTTGTGCACACAGGAGTTCGTGTGAAACGCGGAGAAATCCTTGCTGAAGTAGGCTCCACTGGTCATGCGACCGGTCCTCACTTGCATTATGAGATTCGCAAAAACGGAGTTCCCGTCAATCCGGTTACTTTCTTTAGCCGCGCAAGATTTTAGTCTTTTCCCGCTTTTATTTTCAGTTCGCTCTTCTGCAAATCTTCCCAGGTATCGATATCATTCATAACCGGTAGGACATGGATTTTAAGGCCCAGTTTCTCAGCTTCTTCTACGGTTCGATGAAAAACCTCTGAAGTGCTCCAGGGGATGTTTTTAAATAGTTCAGGGTGATAGCGGCGTGCTGCCAAAAGGTAATACCCACCATCTCGAGCGGGGCCAAGAACCAGATCCGTGTTTGCATGCAGGTACTCAGCCGCCTCTCTGAGGTGAGCGGCGTGCATTTCCATACAATCGGTTCCCATCACAATGACCGAATCGTATTTCGAAAGAAGAGTGAAAAAGGCATTTGCCAGTCTCCCCCCTAGATCG
>JAYVQZ010000168.1:0-2339 GCA_043776735.1 Deltaproteobacteria bacterium
ACGGACCGACAAGTTGGCTTTTGCAGATTCCTGGTCTGCCGCACGATCCTAACCTGATTCATATCAATGCGTCGGTTGTGGTCGTTGCCTTCATTGGAATCGCCTCAGTCCTCGCAAATATAGCCTTAAGGGGGTGTGAAGAAGAGAACCTTGTCCCTAAGGCTAAACCCACTCTTGTAACGGTCGTGGATGCCATTATTGACGGCCTTTACGTCATGATTGAGGACACGTTAGGCCACGGCGCTGAAAAGTACGTCCCTTTTATTGCCTCGCTCTTTTTGTATGTCTTTTTTAATAACCTACTTGGGTTGCTTCCGTACTCGTCTTCCTCCACTTCCAGTGTGAATACGACGTTTGCTTTGGGAATTTCCTCATTCCTCTATTACAACATCATGGGAATTAAGGAACACGGGATCATAGGGTACTTAAAGCACTTCTTGATGGGCTTGGGCCCTGCCGGGATTTTAATCGCTGTATTAGAGATGGTTTCTCACGCGATCCGTCCCATCTCCTTAGGCATTCGCCTTTTTGTGAATATGTTCGTGGATCATGCCGTGGCGTCGAAGTTCTCGGTGCTCATGGCTTGGGTCTTGCCGGTTCCGTTATTGCTTTTTGGTGTTTTTGTCTGTACGGTTCAGGCCTTTGTTTTCACGACCATATCGGCCGTCTACGTACAGATGGCTACCGAACACGAAGCGCATTGAGCCTTGGTGCCGGTTTAATAGTTTTTTAAGAGGAGTAAATTAAATGAAGATGTCTCGATGGATTCTTGCCGCGTTGTTGTTCCCCTTCGCATCCTTTGCTGAAGATGCCGCTCACGTGGCTTCTGGCGTGGCATCGGCTGCTCCTTGGATAGCATTGGCTGCCGGATTCGGAATGGCTTTGGCTGTCGCTGCAGCGACTACGGCTCAGGGGCGTATTGCTAGTGCCTTCCTCGACGGCGCTTCCCGTAATCCAGGTGCCGCAGACGGAATGAAGACCCCACTCATCCTTGGACTTGCGTTCATTGAATCGTTGGTTCTTTTTACCGTTTTGATCGCCTTCATGCTGATCGGTAAGTTGTAATCAACTTACGGTATTAGTTCGGTAGTTTTCATAGATGCTCCATCCTTCTTAATTGAGGGATTGAGCATTTGTTTTAAAAAGGCTCCAGTAAGAGATCGTTCGATGGAGCCAAGCCCTTCGGGCACCCCCTCATAAAGCACTTCCCCGCCGTGCTCTCCCCCTTCGGGACCTAAATCGATGAGGTAGTCTGCCTGTTTGATCACGTCGAGATTGTGCTCAATGACAATGACCGTGTTTCCCTGATCGGCCAGTCGATGTAGAATATCTACTAGTCGTCGAACATCCTCAAAATGAAGTCCCGTTGTAGGCTCATCTAAAATGTAAATGGTTCGTCCCGTAGATCGTTTCAAAAGCTCTTTAGCCAGCTTAATTCGCTGGGCTTCACCGCCCGAAAGGGTAAGCGCACTTTGACCCAAATGCACGTAACCCAAGCCCACATCATTAAGTGTGGAAAGCTTATGTTTAATCTGGGGAATGCGTTCAAAAAACTCGCAGGCTTCCGCAATGGTGAGCGCTAGTACTTGGGCGATGTTTTTTTGCCGGTAGAAAATTTCAAGGGTTTCTCGGTTATAGCGTTGGCCATGACAAAGTTCACATTCAATATAGACATCAGGAAGAAAACTCATGGATATCCGCATATTGCCGTCGCCTGAACAAGCATCACAACGTCCCCCATCCACGTTGAAGGAGAACCGCCCTGGACCGTAACCCCGAGCCTTAGCCTCAGGAAGGCCAGCAAAAAGGGTTCGAATCTCTCCAAAAACACCCGTATAGGTAGCAGGATTGGAGCGTGGAGTGCGACCAATGGGGCCTTGGTCGACATGGATCATTTTGTCTATGGCTTCTAAGCCATCGATTCTATTCACTTTTAGGTGCGTCGGTATCGGTAGGCGTTGGAACGAGGAGTGAATAGCCGGAAACAAAGTGTCTAACACTAACGTACTCTTTCCAGAGCCTGAGACCCCAGTAATTCCGATAATGTTTCCCAGCGGGAACGAGACAGAGATGTTTCTTAAATTATTAAGGCTCGCCCCCACTAATTTGATAGTGCGATTAGGATCCTGTTTCCGACGCGGATTAGGAACGCCAATGGTTCTTAATCCATTCATATACTGGGCAGTTAAACTCTTCTCTGTCTTTAAGAGGTCCTTACATTCCCCAGCAAAAATAATTTCCCCACCCTTGGCTCCAGCTCCCGGTCCCATATCAACCACAAAATCGGAACGTCGAATGGTCTCCTCATCATGTTCCACTACCAGAACCGAATTTCCATC
>JAYVQZ010000169.1:0-2339 GCA_043776735.1 Deltaproteobacteria bacterium
TTCCCCCGCCGGCAGGTGGCTAAAAACGGGCAGCTGTCGCAATCGCTGCTTGGATTCGGTCTCCACTTTCCTTCAACTATTTTTGTCAAAATCGCAGCAAGGCTGGAGTGCGCATCTGCCAAGAGCGTTTCCCATTTGTCAGCTTCCAGAGCATGCCCCCGCGTTAGCCTTTTTTCTTCGCCTTTAAGGAGGCTATCTTTTTTTACCATCCCCCGCCGGACCTCTTTCTTTTTGAGGTCGTAGTAGAGAAAACCGCCCACGGGTTTTCTAAAAACGATTTGGGCAGCAAGTAGATAAAGCAGCGATTGGTAATCTCGTCCGTCGGTGATGTGATCGGGAGTAAAGTCGACGGAGCCAGTTTTGTAATCCAGTACGAGCAAAGTGTCGTTGGAAAGACAATCTACGCGATCCATTCGCCCAGTAAAAACCGCCCCTCCACTTTCTATGCGAAAGGGAACTTCCACTCCCAAAACTCGTCGTTCTCCAAAGAGTAGCCCAAGCTCCCTCTCGATTTCAGGAAGGGCTGGCGCCACTTCTTCAAACTGTTGCGCCAGTGATAGGCGGAGAGGGTGATGGGTGGAGAGCATGGGAAATCTCTCATTAAAAAGTGTGGCAAAAAGAGAATTGGCGGAATCCACTGACTTCTGGGGCTCGCCGATCCATTTCTCTAAGGTGGTGTGGGCTAGGGAACCAAAGATCAAGGCCCCTTGTTCCCAAAGCTTTTCTTGAGTTCGCAGCGCTAGGCGGCGAGAGAAGAAATAGCTTGCCTGGCAGCTTTGAAAACTTGTCAGCCCACTTGCAGAAAGAGTGGGAGGAGGTTGGAAAGTAGCGCTATCCCAATCTCCGAAATAGCGACTGTTTTTTGAAGGGCTCAGTGAAATGCTTCGCCCTGCAGAAAAAGATTCGGCATTGCCCGTCACAAAAAAAAGATTCCTTTTTTGACTTGGGATTTCCGCTAGCCGAGCCATTCTTCTTTCGGGTTTGTTGTCTGATTGGCTGGGTAGAGGAAAGCCGGAATCCCAAAGCCGCTCTCTCTCCCAACCAGAAAATAGGGAAGGGAAGCTTTCGGCGTTTGTTGCCGGATTTATAAAATAGAGAACGGTTGCTTTGGAAAAATGGGGGTATTCCCTTAGCGGAAGCAAAGTTACCTTATTAGCAAAGGGAAGCGGGGTGGCTTCCGGACTCGGCGTTTGAAGAAAAGCCTTCTCTTCCTCGCTAACGAGGTTGGCGGTTCTTAGTCTCTCTCCCATAATGGACGCCGTTTCCTCTACAAGAGAGGGATTGGCGCCTGCTGAAACTTCTAGCCAATGTTTCCATTGCCGGGAGATTCCAATGCGCCTTGGCCAGGAGATCGGACGCGTGGTGCGGATCTTCTTCCACGGGGTGACAGAGCTCCCCTCAGGGGCCTCTGGAAGGGGAACTAAGTTTTCCTCCAAAGCGATGTGGAAATGGGAAAGGGCCAATCGTAAGGCCATGCGATCGGCTGAGCTTCCCCCAAAGGCAATGCCTACTTCTTTGCTTTGGGATAGGTGTTTTGCTTTTTTGGCCAGCTTTAAAAACACCGATGCCGTATTCCCCTCTAACTTTAGCGGCCGGCGGCTAGCATAGGGTGCTTGCAATTCGTTCCAAAGCGCGAATTTGGTGTCTGCAGGTACCGTGGCTTGCATCCGCCGTTTGAATTCTTCTAAAAAGCGCGAGGGCGTTCTCCCCGAGGGCACCAAAAGGATCTCTTCAAAGCCGAAGAAAGTTTCCTGGGTTTTGGGATCGCCAAAAAGACGGTCCATGGCTTGGGGCAAATCGCCGGCAATCGACAGATATTTCGGAAATAGGGAGCTCAACAGTTCTTGATTTTTAGGCCGCAGGAGGGAAAAGAAAAAGTCTCGTTCCTCTTCGCTCTCTAGGAAGGCCTCGGCAATTTCTTTAAGCGTTGCCAGGATTCTTCTTTTTTCTTTTTCTTCCCGGTTGCCCAGTTCCGCTGTGGTAAAAGATTGCTCGGCCGCGGGGAGTGAGGGCAGGCCTAGGAAAGGGCGTAGGGCAAGGGTCTGGGTTCTTGCGTCCTGGGCTAACCGGGGAATGACCCAGCCTTCGGCCTCGAAGCTGTCATAGAGAACCAGGCGGCTATGAAGATCCTTTTTTTCAATCGGTGTTGTCAAATTGCTCTGGCCAGCGACAATAGGTTTATCAGAAAGCATAAGGGGCACGATGGTACGGCTGGTAGTTGGTGTGGGGCAAGTGACACTTCTTTTGCGCTATGCACAAACTCTAAAAGAGAAGCGCAACGTGGTAAAGAGCCTAAGCCAGCGCCTTCAAAACAGGGGCTTCACAGTTACGGAATGCGG
>JAYVQZ010000170.1:0-2339 GCA_043776735.1 Deltaproteobacteria bacterium
ATCACTTCATAGGCGCGACGTCGGCACTCCTTCTGCAGAGCGGACTTGCTGATCGTTAGGTTCGGGCGCATGGCGTCCTCCAGGAGAAACCTTGTGATCCCGCAATATAAGCGCTGGGCATCACCGCCGGCGCGCGCCGCCGCTTGCACGGCCTCCATGGGTTCGCCGTAACCGGTCACGAGGTGAGTTCGCATTTCATCGAAGCTGAAACCGTCAAAGACATTGTCGAGATTAAAGGTACCGAGGCGGTCCGGTCCAAGCTCCGCGATGAGCGCAACGAGATCTTGTTGGTAGGTGGTAATATCGATTTCGTTAATACCAACGACATCGTTGAACACTCGGCCATCGGAGCATAAGACTATCCGGGCACCGGGCGGGTAAATTTTCTGGATGCGGAGGCACAGGGCGTTAAGAAAAGTGAGCGATTGTCGTTCCGCCATGTCAGCTCTCGGTCCAAGCACCTTTGCTGGATTTGGTGACTTACCCGGAAAAGCGGGCAGCACGAACACCACCGGTTCATTGCGTTCGATAGTATTCAACACCAGATCGATATGCTGCCTAACGCATGGCGCGCACTTTTCATGTGCACACGCCTTTCCCTCTGAGGGAACGCGGCGATGCCCCATTACGAGACCAAGAATCGTCGCGGCTAAGCCACGGTTTGGGGACTCCGCCAGCGGACTCTCCTGGCTGCTATAAGATATTGCTAAGTTTGCAGACATTGCCGATTTCTCCTGTTTGCTCACCAGGACGGCTTGGTTCCTCCCAGCGATACAAATAGGTTAACGTCGCCATTCTCATTAATAAAATAGTAGATATGAATGGTCGTTATAGTAATTTTCTATACCTGTTACTGTCGGCAGCCCCGCACCGGTTCGATCTTGTGCCAGAACGTGAAAGGGCCGTTATCGGATCGAGATTTCCGAAAGAGTAAGGAGCATCAGAAATTTAGCGGGGTATTTCTTGGAGCTATTTTTTAGTCGGCGTGATGCGAAACGCTTCATCAAAGCTAAGCGGCGGAAGTGTCACAGTCCAGTTCTTCCCGGTGTTATGGGTAAGAACTAATTTGCTTTCCGGTAGATTCTCGACAGGAAGATCTCCGCTGTTTGGAATCCATTCAACCTTTACACGGCCTCGAGTCCTCCTCGCTCCAAAGAGGTGCTTTAAGTTTAGAGTCACTGTGATAGGAAAGAGTTCCTCCTTATGGGTTCGAGGTCCATAGTAGGCAATAACTACAGAAGGTTTTCCATTCACCGCCGAAGGGCTTGCGAAGCAAATGATTTGTTGGTTACCCGACTCGCAGGGGATTCGCGTCCTTCCTAGATCCGCATTCACTCTGAGCGCCCAGTACGCGGCCCTAGGAATTTGGGTGGTGGGTTCAAGGAGGCCTCCAAGCGATCCATCCTGCTGAGATACTTGCCAATTTGTAATCGCTCCCTTATCGGCTTTCCCTTGCTCCATAAAATAGTTTGTTCCCAAGATCTCCCCAACGGCAAACGCTCTGTGACCATGGATAACCTCTTGCTCAAGAGTCTCATTAATAAATATTTTATGGATTTTCAAACTTAGATACCGTGGGTTTTGGAGAAATGAGGCTCTGGCATCCTCGAGGTGAGCTTTAATAAGAGGCAGGTTCCTTTGTGTATCGTCGATTTCATGCCAAACGAGCGCGTTTACTTCGATATGGTTGGCCAGACAGTATTCGAGAAAGGCATGGATAACATCTCGGTTGTAGGCGTTCCAACGAAGGCCTGCGACCAATTCCTTTTCTCCCAACGTATCGCGGATCGCATGGTATGCAAAACGATAGGTCTCAAAAAGATTTCGCCAACTTGAGTCCCATTCATAGCTACAATCTGGCTCATTCCAGACTTCCCAGATAATTCCCCGGCCAGCATGCCCCGCCACCATTGCTTCCACCTTCTCGTGCCACTTCTCAAAGTTCGTGTATGGCCCTCCGCTAGCTGGGGCCCAACCATGTCTAATGTTTTCTTTGCCGTTCCAGGCATCTTGTACGATTACGTCGGGAGAAGCTCCCAAGTCGATGGCGTAGTTGATTCTAGAAAGCGCAATCGACCATAAACTCGGGGCAAGCGGCCGGACGAGAGCCTCTGGTGCCGGAGGATGTGCCCCTGCTAAGAAACCCACCACAGATTTTTGGAAATAGGGTGCCTCCCGAAGATTCACATTTACTGAGGCGGAATAGGAGAAAGAACTCGTATCTTGCTCGCGTTGAGTGTCATTGGGAGCTCTCTGCCAAACGCATGAAGTGGGTGTTGGATTGACCAGAGAATCAAGATCGATTTGGTTGAACAAGTTGCCGTAGGTGCCAAGGTTCT
>JAYVQZ010000171.1:0-9026 GCA_043776735.1 Deltaproteobacteria bacterium
GCATCGTACGAGCTCCTATGGACAACATTAATTAGAAGCTGCGCGGAGACTGGAAAACCCCTCGTCCTCTCCACCGGCATGGCAACTCTCCATGAAGTAAGCTCTGCTTTACAGAGCCTTATGGGCTCGAAAACGAAAGATGTCACCATTTTGCAGTGCACCAGCGCGTACCCCGCAAAGATCGAAGAAGCGAATTTGAAAAGCATTCAAACCATGAGAGATGAACTGTCAAATTTTAGAAAAACTTTGAATCTCAACTTTGGATTATCTGATCACACCGTAAATTCGGCTGTGGTGCTAAAATCAATATTTCGCTACGACGCCTCCTTTATTGAGTTTCATTTTGACCTGGAAGGAAACGGATACGAGTTCGGTTCCGGTCATTGTTGGTTACCCAACCAGATCAGCGATGTTATCTCCATAGTAAGAGACGCCGAAGAGGTTGACGGCACTGGAGAAAAGAAGCCGTCAAACTCTGAACTAGAGGAAAGGGAATGGCGGGCCGATCCCACGGATGGGCTTAGACCTTTGCTTCGACAACGCTGCGTTATTAAGGAGCAAGGCGGACTATGACGGAGTTCATACTGATTTAATATTGAATCGACCTTCCTTTGAATTGGCCCGCAAAAAAGGACACAATTTACTTGAGTTCCCCGATAGGAAATTTAGAAATAACTAGCACCTGGCAGTCATTATGATTCGTCTCATCGCTGTTCAAAGCCCAAGTAACCTTTTAAACGTGTTGTGCCTGCTCCGATTTGAACGTTCTAAGTCGCCCAATGCGGCGACCAAGGACTATCTTTTCTTAGGGGGTTTTTTCTCAAATGAAGAAACATCGAATAGACTGCTTTCAACGATTCTGAAAATTTCGTCTCTTTGGCAGTTTGAAAAAATATTTAACCTTTCTAACTTGGAGCAATTGGTCCAAACGGGAGCCTTGACGCTCCAGCAAGGCGCGCTAGGGCTACGAAAAAAGTTTAAAGATCACGAAGTACACGCGGTTTATGTTGGCAGAAATTACCAGCTTTTTAACGAGCTAATTTTAGCCGCGTTTCCAGAATCTGAATCAAAGGCTTACGGGGACAGTTTTGGAATTCATGATTCTGATTCCTTTCCCAAGCGCGCGTCCAATCCGCAGGGACTTCGCCGAGTCTCAGCGCTTACCGCGACTACTCCACTGGAACTCGGCGTGGACTTGTTTTCACGTTATCCAGTTACTCAGGTGCCCGAAGCGTTTCTCACAAGCGTAATTAAGGATGCCTCGGAATTATTTGCAGAAACTTTGTTTCCCTATCAGCGGCGGGTCGTAGATAAATTTCCGAGCGGATGCGCCCTTATCCTAACTACTTTTGAACCAGGGTCTGAGGCAACCAGTCCGATGGCAGAAGCAAAGGCCTATTTTGATGTAGTCGCCATGTTTGTACGGCCTGAAATTGGAATTTTGATCAAAAGCCACCCCCGATCAGCTGATCAGCATATTGATTTGCTAATCGGACTTTTGGAAAATCACGGGTATCGGTACGAGTACCTTAAAGAGATCAGCGCTATTCCAGTAGAATTAATTATTCCCTACCTTCCCATTGAGAAAATTCTCACAAACTTTTCGTGTGCGTGCATTGCACTTAGGCACGTTTATCCCGTTGAAATAGTCTATGGCTTAGGAACGGAAATCCTTAACCGCACGTTGCTACCACACTGTCAGAAAGAAGTTTCCTACCATGAAACCGCCCGGCATTTAGCGATGATCCAGGCAAGAGTTGGCAAATTCGCCAAAATACTTTTCAAACAGTGGAATGGAATAAATGGTCCCGAAATTCCTCAGGTATCTCCATCAATCTCTAGGCAAGGGTTTGAACGCCCCATGGTCTCAAATCTAACCCCTGCAAAAAGCGTAAAAGCCAGAAAAGTTGTTGCAACCCATTTCCCGTCGGTGGCGGTATCGTTATTAATGCGATTTCAGTCCTTGGAAAAACGAGCACGGAAACGGCTCTTAAGGCTCGTAGGGACCAGTTAGAAAAGTCACTAAGTTAGTTACGACAGAGTTTTTGGGCCTTTTTTAGATTGGAGTTTCAAATGAAAAATGAACCTGTTCAAGGAAAAGGTCAGCTTCTTTATAAAAAAGCCAAAAGCCTAATTCCTGGAGGCACTCAACTTTTATCCAAACGGCCCGAGATGTTTGCCCCCGACGTTTGGCCTGCCTACTTTTCACGGTCCAAAGGAACTCGAGTGTGGGACCTCGACGGTAAAGAGTATATTGATATGGGAATCATGGGGATTGGCGCAGCCATTCTTGGATACGCTGATGACGATGTCGATGAGGCGGTCATTGCTTCTATAAACATTGGGGTCTGTTCCACGCTGAATTGTCCCGAAGAGGTCTGGTTGGCTGAAGCTTTGGTTGAGATCCACCCCTGGGCTGATATGGTTCGCTACACCCGAAGTGGGGGGGAGGCCATGGCGGTGGCTGTACGCATTGCTCGAGCCTCCACCAAGCGCGATTTGGTTCTCTTTAGCGGTTATCACGGGTGGTCCGACTGGTATCTGGCAGCCAATCTAGCCCGAGACGAAGCGTTAGACGGACAATTGATGGCGGGATTGCAGCCCGCGGGCGTCCCTCGCGGGCTTGAAGGAACCGCCGTTCCGTTTCAGTTGACTGACATCGAAGAACTAAAAGAAAAGATCAAAGGCAGAGAAAACCAAGTCGCCGCCATAATTATTGAACCTGCCCGGGGAGAAGAGGCCCCTAAAGCAGCTCTGCAGGCGCTTCGCGACTTTGCCTCTGAGATCGGCGCCGTTCTGATCTTTGATGAAATCACCAGTGGTTTTCGAATGAACCTGGGAGGAATTCATCTCCGCTACCAGGTCGACCCCGATATAGCAGTTTTTGCAAAATGTCTTGGAAATGGTTATGCGATAGCGGCCGTTGTGGGGCGAGAAAAGATCATGCAGGCAGCGCAGACCACTTTTATTTCGAGTACAAACTGGACTGAACGGATTGGTCCAACAGCCGCCCTGGCCACCATCCGAAAATACAAAGAAAAGGGAGTCGCTGAACAAATTATTTCAACCGGAAATTCAGTAAAAGCGATCTGGAAGGCGATGGCGGAGAAACACCGTTTGTCCCTTACCGTAACCGGACTTCCCACCCTGGCTTCATTTTCGTTTCAGGATTCAGAATCGCAATCCCTCAATACAATCTTTACGATTGAGATGCTAAAATTGGGTTTTTTAGGATTCCGCCAGTTTAAGCCCTCCTTGGCGCACTCGTCAGCAGACGTGGCAGCGTATAGTAAAGCTGTCGACGAGGTGTTCTCCCTTATTTCGAAAAACGGTGTCGCCCTTCTCACCAGCCCCCCCGCACACCAGGGCTTCCGACGTTTAACCAAGGAATAGCGGTCTGTGAAAATTGTGATTCGTTGTGATGCCTCAGTAAAAAAGGGATCCGGCCATGCGCGCCGTCAAATTGCCATCGCGAAGGAATTGCAAAACCAAAGAGTGGACGGAAACGATATAGTATTTTGGATTACTGATGACGATTACGCCCGGGAACTATTTTCGAAAGAAATTTTTAAGGCCGTATTCCTACCGCAAGGCAGTCCCGAGAAATCATTGGATAAGGCCATAGATACCGAAAATCCGGACCTGGTCATTCTTGATCTCAAAGAGGACTACGCTTTAGATTCCGTTAAAGCATGGAAACGTCGAACCAAGCTTGTCGCGATCGACTTTATCGGGAAAATGACGCCGTTACTCGATCTTACGATTATACCTGTTGCCGGATTTATTCCGGAGCTGGGAGAAGCTAATGTCATTCACGGTGTAGAATATGTAGTACTTAATGAACTATTGAAGGCCGTCCCGCGCGAAAAGAGAAGCCCCCAGGAACATATTGCGGTGGTTACCGGTGGTACGGACCCCGCAGGCGTAATGCTTCGCATTGCTTTTCTGCTTGAGAAAGGTGGCATCAAACGAAAGGTTGTTTTTTTTCCAGGCGACGGCATGAAACAGCGAGAAAAACTAAGGCAAGCTATTGAGGGACAACCCCAATTTTCGATTGAAAACTTTTCCTTTGAAAAAATTCAAAATTCGGTCGCGTGCATCGTAACTCAAGGGATCTCCGCATATGAAACAATGTATCTTAGCGTCCCTACGATGATAGTTAGCCACTCTCGGGAAAATGATAAGGCAGCAAAAGCCCTTGTTACCCGTATTCCCGAGGCCGGTTACCTAGGTTACTATAAGGACATCTCGCCTACAGATTTGAATAATTTGATTGGCAAATTCCTTAATGGTATTCCGTTACTCCCTGGATGGAGCCCAATCTCAGGAAGCGGAGCTGAAAATGTCGTCTCAAAACTAATGTCACTCATCAACGTAAATTCTCGATCTAGGAAGTAACAGGAACCTTTTGGGAGATCGGATAATGATGCAACACACAGGAAAATCTCTAGAAGAAGTAGACGGGGTAAAGGTTATTGACTGTCGAACGTGTAGCTATGCTCACGTATTACCATTCCCCAGTACCGAGGAATACGCTCGTACTTATGAGGAAGATTACTACGATAAAATTTGGCCTGAATATTTTGAGCGCGTTGAAGAAGATGCTAAATGGTGGGAGTTAGCTTTCTCAGAACGTTTAAAGTTCTTTGAAACTTTACTTCCTCCCCCGGAACGAATTCTGTTGGACGTAGGAAGCGGACCCGGACACTTCCTATTGACCGCAAAACAGCGAGGTTGGGAGGGGCACGGTATCGAGCCTTCAAAAACTGCCTGGGCTTACTCAACAAAGCAAGGGCTTCAAATTACCAATGGTTTTTTGGAAAAGGGGACACTCCCAGACAGTAGCTACAACGCCATCCACATGAGCGAAGTATTAGAGCACATCCCCTCTCCTAGCGAATTCCTAAACATTACGTCTTCTCTACTTCGACCAAATGGCTATCTCTGCGTCGTAGTACCCAACGACTTCAATCCTATTCAGAAGGGTCTGAGAGCGCATTTCGGTTTTGAACCGTGGTGGGTAGCGCCAAAACATCATCTTAATTACTTCACCCCTAGGACCTTAGGTAAACTCATCGAGAACGCTGGGTTTGAAATCGTAAAAAGTACCACCACATTTCCAATCGACCTATTTCTATTGATGGGGGATAACTACGTTGGGAATCCAAAAAAGGGCCGCGAGGTTCACGGAAAACGGAAGAGCATGGAATTAAATATGGAAAAGGCCGGCCTTACGGAGCTTAGACTTAAGCTCTATTCCGCTTTTGCCTCCCTAGATGTAGGGAGAGAGATCGTACTTTTTGCAAAGCGTAACTAGTTCTTAGTGAAAGGGTTTTCAACCATGTTCCATAAATCGGAATTAAAATGAACTCGGGTGTTGTCGCGATTATACAAGCCAGGATGGGATCTACTCGCTTTCCCAAAAAGGTCGTTTTACCTTTATGCGGTAAGCCGGTGCTATGGCATGTTGTGAATCGGCTATTTCTAGCAAAGCGTATTGAGTCCGTCGTAGTAGCGACCTCAATCGAACCCATCAATGACGAGATTCGCGACCTTTGCCGGAAGGGATCCATCAATTGCTTTTCAGGTAGCGAAAACGATGTACTAGATAGATTTTATCAAGCGGCTAAAGAGAACAAAGCAAACCATGTCCTGAGGATAACGGCGGATTGTCCACTCCTCGAGCCTAAACTTATCGACCGCGTAATCGCCGAATACTTTGAGAAAAAGTACGATTATTGTTCGGTGGCCACCGGGGCGGGAGTGGCCAACGAAGTCGCCATAAAACGATACCCCGATGGGTTGGACGCCGAGGTTTTCAGTTTCCGGCTTTTAGAAGAGGCCTGGAAGGAAGCTACCGATCCGCTGCACAGGGAGCACGTAACTCCATTCCTCTGGAAACAGCCAGAGCGCTATTTGGTTGGGAAAATTGTTAGCCCTGTCGACTATAGCCAATGGCGTCTGACGTTAGACCATCCGCAGGATTATGATCTCATCTGCTGGATTTATGAACAGCTATATCCTAAATCAAAGAGCTTTGACTTAGCTGAGATCGTGACACTCCTCAAAGCACATCCAGAGCAATTAGAGAAAAACCGAACACTTTCCAAGCAGCAGAATTATCAGGAGTTTTGGCGCGAGGAAAAAAAATGACCCTTGCCCAGACCGCAGGTCTACTGACGAACCAGTGAGGCGCTCCATTCAACTGAGACTAACTTTTCACGGCCAAAAAATTCAGTAGCGCGTCTCAATTTTAATTATCTCAAGGGCCTCTTGGGCTCTCAGACGTGCCTGTGCGTTGGTTTCCCCCGTTGCCACGACTAGCCCAACTCGATCAGGATGGCTCGTGGTGGGACGAACTAGGTCCCCCTCGCGCACCCTTATCTGGCAAAGGGAAATCCAAGGTAATTTTTCAACCTCTGCGACGCCCTCTATCTTTGTTACAATTCCCGGTTTAGGAAATACAAATCGCTGTGACACGCCCCTTTGGAATTTTGGGGTCAGCTCTTTTTCCTCAATGGGCTCCCCTAAACAAATTTGAATTGCCAGCTGAACGAAATTGACCCCGGTACAAAGCGGGATCTCATGAGTCGCAAAAAAACCACCGCTAATCCGGAGCGCCACTTCGATCACGTGCGGCTTTCCCTCATACATGACGATGTCCCCCTTTAGCACACCGTTCCTTACCCCGACGCATTCTGCCACGTTTGAAATCAATTCATTAATGCTCTCTTTTTCCCGCTCACTCAGGTTGGCAGGAAGGTCTCCCCCATTTTCAATCACGCAGGGGGAAAACCGCTCCAGATATTCATAGTTTCGATCGGCAAACCCAATCGTATGACATTTCCCGTTAATGACCAGCGATTCGGTGCTAATTTGCGGGCCAGGTAAAAATGCTTCGGCAATAAGTTGCCGCGAAGGAGAATGCTTCATCGCTTCATTGAAGGCGGCTTCTAGATCCATTCCCGGAGTAAGTAGCTGAACACCGCGCGCGCCTCGGCTATCCACCGGCTTTATAACTAATGCAGGATGTTTTCTTAGAAACGAGTTTAGTTGTTTTGAAGAAGTTAAAGCGGAAAACCATGGAATGGGGATGCCTGTGCTAGCGAAGTATTTTTTCGCTGCCAGCTTGTCGCTCGAGAAGAGCGCCGCGGATATAGGAATGCCTGGGAGACTCAGTGCTTTTGCCACACTAGCCACCGTCAAAGAGACGTCTGAGGCGATGCAAATAACACCGTCAATACGCCGCACGTTTTTGTGATATTCGACCGCAGCTTTAACGGTTGCTCCAACATCATAGGTCGAAACAATCAGGCGATCATCTGCAAGAGCAAACCCCGGAGCCTCGGCACTCCCATCGGAGACTACGACGTGTAACCCCATTTTCTTGGCGATTTCAATTCCCTGGAGGGCTTCAATTCCCCCGCTTACTATGAGAAGCGATTTCTTCACTGAGTAATCCTTTTATTGGCTGGAAATCCTGCCCAGATTTAATTACCCTAAATACATTCCGCCGTTCACGTTGATCGTCTGACCGGTAATATAGTTAGCATTTGGGGACGCTAAAAAAGCAACGACCTCTGATATCTCTTCGGAGGATGCTATTCGCTGCATGGGGATAGCCTGAATTTTCTTTTGTCCTGCCTCTGATTTTAATTCTGCTGAGGACATTTCGGTGTGAACCAGACCCGGGGAGACCGCGTTCACTTGAATATTATGGGCGGCATAAACCTTCGCTAATGAGCGTGTTAAGCCAATGAGTCCGGCCTTTGAGACCGCGTAGTGAACGGCAAGTTCGCCTCCCCACTGACCGCCAATTGAAACTATGTTAATGACCTTGCCTGATCGTCGCGTTTTCATTTTCTCGAGAATCGTTTGAGAAAGGAGAAACGGGCCTCGAAGATTGATGTTCTGGATGTCGTCCCAATCTTTAGCGGAGATGGTCTCGAATTTTTTTTGCTCGAGTTTCGCGGCATTATTGACCAAGATATCCAAATTTCCATACCTTTCGAAAACGCGCCTGCAAACTCCAGTGATAGATTCAGCAGATTCCAAATGCAACTCAAAGGAATCGGACCCAGGGCTATTTTCTTGCAGCAAAGCGACAACGCCCTCAGCTTCTTGCCGATGGGAACTAAAAGTTAAGGCAACCGTCGCCCCTCTACGGGCAAGGGAAAGGCAGATACTTTTCCCAATCCCTCGATTCCCGCCCGTCACCAATGCCACCTTGTTTTTCAAGTCAGTCATGATTTTCATTTCTTCGGCTCGGAATAGGGCCACATTTTGTCCATCGTCTGGCTAGCCAAAAGCATAGGAGTCACGTCGGCGCTCACACTAATCTCACAGTGGAGTAGTGCCGGCCCCGGGGTATTCATAAATTCTCCGAGCGTTTTACTCAGTTGGGCGGTAGAGCTTACTCTAAATGCCTTCAGACCGTACGCTTCGGCAATTTTATCAAAGGGCGGATTCCATTTTTGGCCCGTACTGGGGTCATTTGCCCAATTTAGATTTTGGAACTGGGAAACAATTCCCAGTCTCTTGTTATCTAGAACGATGATCTTGATCGCCAGTTTGTGCTCAATGATAGCGGCGAGCTCCTGGATATTGATCTGAAAGGAACCATCACCGACGATACAGAGTACTTCCTCGTCAGGATAGGCTAGCTTTGCGCCAACGGCGGAAGGGAGATCAAATCCCATCGCCCCATGCCCCCCCGAAGTCAGCCAACGTCGTCGTGGGTAATCCAACTGAAAATGACGAGCGGCCCATTGTTGATGGGACCCCACCCCAGTGACCAGGATGCACTTTTTGTCCCCTATCAACTGGCTTGCCTCCTCAATCACTTGCTGAGGGGAGATCTCCGGGCCCTTTATTGAAAACTCGAGGGGATAGGTATTCTTTAGGGCGCGGCACTCTTCCAGCCAAGCCGAGTAGTTTTCCTCCCGGGCGTCGCCAAGCTTTGAATTCAATTTTTTTAGAACTACGGCGCAGTTGTCCAAAATAGCCAGGTCACAGCGCACTCGGGA
>JAYVQZ010000172.1:0-9024 GCA_043776735.1 Deltaproteobacteria bacterium
CAGGCAGTGAGGGTGGTTACGCACGTTTCTTAATTGATTTCAAAATCGCATCCTGCAGCGCGAACATTACTTTTTCCGCTTTGCCACCGGCTTCATGATCGTAACCGAAGAGGTGAAGAAGTCCGTGGATGGTAAGGCGTTCTAACTCCTCTAAATAGGTATTATTGAAGCGAGCTGCCTGTTTTTTTGCCATTTCCCAAGCCACCAAAATATCGCCAAGATCTCGATCTACGAGGTCTACTTCAGACGGAAAGGGACCTTTTGCTTCCCAGCGGGCAAACGTCAGCACGTCGGTTGGTCCCTTTTTTCCGCGGAAAATGTGATTTAGTTTTGCCATTTTAGAACTGGAAATAATCTCAACGTGAATCCGGTAGGGGTACTTGGCGTCAATTTTAAGCCGATTCTTTTTCTTCAGTAGATGGGGCAGACCGAAAGCTAGAGCTCTTTGCACGCGATGGGCGGCAACGGGAGATAGGGCCCCGTTGTCATTAAGAGTGACCAGGATATTTTGAATTTCTAAGGCGTCCACCGCTGATTCAACCTTGTTTCTGTTTCATGGGATCGGTGATTAGAGGTGCGGTATTGGTCTTGGTTTCCACCTTGGGATTGCCTGGGTATTCAATTCGGTGATGATAGAGGGAAACCAGCGTGCGGGTAATGCTTTCCTCAACCAACTGCAGTTCCAAAAGGGTAATGTCGCATTCGCTAAACTGGTCGTCTAGAAGGCGTCGGCTAATGATCATATGGACCATCGTCTGTATCTTGGAAGGCGAGGGATCGGCAATACTTCTTGTGGCCGCTTCGCAGGCGTCACAGATCATAACAATGGCGGCTTCTCGGGTCTGTGGTTTTGGTCCAGGGTAGCGAAAATCATTTTCTTGCGGCTCTCCGGTGGGATCGTTGCTCTTCTGAGCTCGGGTAAAAAAATAATGCGTCAGGGTGGTGCCGTGATGCTGTTCGATGACGTCAACAATTTTCTTTCCCAAGTTATAGTCTCTACCCAGACGTGCGCCATTTTTCACATGAGAAAAAAGAATTTTGGCGCTCATCGAAGGTTTTAGATGGTCGTGCGGATTGTTGTTTGGCGATTGGTTTTCAATAAAGTAGAGCGGCTTACTCATCTTACCTATGTCGTGATAATAGGCAGAAACACGCGCCAGTAAAGAGTTTGCCTTGATACGATCTGCTGCGATTTCCGAGAGACTTCCGACAATTACTGAATGGTGATAAGTCCCCGGCGCCTTCATCATGAGGGAGTGTAGCAAAGGGTGATTGAAGTTTGAGAGCTCCAGCAACTTAAGGCTAGTGGTATAGCCCAAAGCCCCTTCTAAGAGGGGCGTTACCGAACTAACCAGGAAGGTGGCCACCAAACCTGCGAGAAAGGAGAGGCCCACAATAATAAATCCGTTTTCATAGGAAACCGATCGGTAACCGAAATATTGAATGGCGAGAAATACGACGACGAGCAGTGCCCCAACAAAACCACTCCAGGCCCCCGCACGATAGAGGTCGGTCCGTTCTCTACAGCCTCGAATGCTTTGAATCGCTCCGGACGTGGTGCAAAATGCCCAAAGAGAAAAGAAAAAAGGCTGGTCGGTAAGAAACCCGCAGGCAAAGCTCAATAGCAGGGCATAGGAATAACCCATCTCTCGGCCCATCAAAAGATGAATAAGAAGACCTCCTGCCGAGAAGGGTAGGAGGTATTCCACACCATATCCTTGGTTGACCCCATTGAACGCTAGACGGAGATAGGGGATCGAAAGTTTTGTGCAAGCAATCTGCAGCAATGCCAATAGAAGAAAAACTAAAACGTCTTTTAGAGGCGTGCGAACAAAACTGAATTTGGTCAGTTCCAATTTTGAAAGAACGGATAAAAAGAGAAAAAGACCAAGGGAGACCAAGAGGAGCCGTTGCAGTCTGGCTCGGGGCGAGCCCAGTTCAACCAGTTGTTGCAGTGCAGCTGCGTGGGTCTCCGTGATGCGTTCGCCCCGGCGAACGAAGATTTCTCCGCGGCGCAGTGCCAAGACCGGGCGTTGAGTCTGGCCTAGAAAATTGGAAATCCGTTTTTGTGTGGCAGTAGGATTGAATTTTAAATTCGAGACTACAAGTGACGCTAATAGGTCGGTGGTGTGGCGCAGGGTCTCGCCGTCTATTTCCTTTTTGCCTCCAGGAAGATCCGATATTGTGGGGATATGCCGTACAAATTCGCGTGCATGATCCACGCTCCAGATTCGAGAGACATCATGTACCAGAGTCTCATTGAGTGCTTGATTTACTTGCCTCACAACAATTCCCGTTCCGTAATAGGAGGGAAAAAGGTCGGTCGGAGCAATGAGTCTTCCCAAAAGAGGTTCCGAGGAACGGACCCAAAGCGTTTCTAGAGGAACGGCAAATTTGTGTTGATGAAGAAACAGGACGTCGCGCGCGATCAGGGATTGTCCGGTGAGTTCCTGAAGTCGTTGGCTCAAGGCTTCAACAATATTTCCTTTTTTTATCGTACCCTTTGAATAGAACTCTTCTCGAATTTTGCGGAATGCCTCTTTCCACCCTTGTAGCCAGGCATCCAGAATACTGTCGTCGTAATCAAAAACTGGTGCCACTTTTCGCGAGAGCTCCTCTTTGTCCCCGTTGTTGTTCTGCTTGTTTTGGAGATCGATCGTAAGGGGCGCCACAATGTTTTGGTCAGAGATTTCTCCTTGCCGTAATAACGGCACGGCGATCGATCGGGGCCCCTCGGTTGTGAGAATATAACCGGCAGCCGCGGCGAAGACGGCATTGAGAACGACGCGAAAGAGCCTCTTCTTTTTTTTGGTTGTCTCAACTGAGACAAATTCGCCGGTACGTCGCCCTTCATAAAGGCGAGCTACGGTGTCAAATGCACCGCCTAGGGCATGACGAACCCTCTTCCATTGGCGAACCAAGCGACTCATGAAGGTGAATTACCTCACAGAAAAAAACAACTCTTCTTCATCTTCTTATCGGCTGTTTGAGGCGGAAACCGAAATGGGCAGGAAAAGCGATGACACAGAGCGGTAAAAGGGCTCTGAATCAGAGTATCAGAGCCCTCTAGGTAAAAAGTGCGGTTAACTCGGAATTTTCCGAATTTAGTTTGCTTGAGTCGCTTCACCACGGTGGTGTTTTTTATGCTTACGGTGGCCTTTTTTACCCCGCTTTTTGCTCTGCGGACGGACTGCTGGTTCATCCTTTTTCAATTCGTTAGTAGGGGCGTTATTCGACGGCGCCGCAGCCGGAGCGGCGGTCTCATCGGCAAACGACACCACATTTACGGCGCCTAACAGAGCGATGCCTGCGATCAATGCGGATAGCTTCATGGTCGGATCTCCTTAGTATTGGTGTTCCTTTCCCAAATAAAGGGAAGGGAATGCAACGTTGTCCGGCTAGTAAGCCGGGCACTTAGGGATTTGGCAACGGCTAGGAGATGGGGGGCGGTGACACAGTGATCTGTTTTTTGGCCAAGAAAAAGAAAACTAAACCAATCCCGATCATGAACCACGTGCCCGAAAGCGTCTTGATCACAATAAACATGCCCGTTTCCCTAGAGGATGGAATTAAGGTCAGCAAGATGGCGAGTGAAGTGGTCACAAGGCCCACGCTCCCAAAGAACTTTCGTTTGAAGGGAGATAGCGAAAAAGTGGCCTCGGGATCTCCCGGCTCATTGCGTAGCTTTATTAAAACCAAGAAAAGATAAACGTAAGGAATGAAATAGAGGAGGAGGCACATGTCCACGAGGATTGTGTAAATGGTTTCCAACCTCGGGCTGCCTAATGTCGCAAAAAGAGTAAATAGCGTAGAGATGATAGCCTGCGCAAAAATGGCATTGTGCGGAGTTTTCCAACGTGGATGAGTCTTTCCCAACCACGAAGGAAGGTATCGATCGAGGCCAACATAATAAGGCACTCGGGCAGCGCCTGAAAACCACGCCAACGTCGTTCCCATTCCTGCAAAGGCGAGAAATAACGCAATCAAGGGAGCTAACCAATTCCATTGGAGTCGTGTGCCGATTGCAGCGATTGGTAGAATGACCCCGTTGACTGCACTGAGTTGTTCTTGGGGAACGGCGGCGAGAATTCCCCAGGTTCCCATGACGTAGGCAAATAAGATAAAAAAGCTCGCGCGGAGTAATGCACGCACAAGGTTTTCTCGCGGGTTCTCAATCTCCTTTCCTATAAAGGTGACCAGCTCAAGGCCCGCCAGCGCAAAGCAAAGGTGCGAAAAGAAACCGAGCTTTTGCCATTGATAAAGGGGCGGGATGAGTGAGGAGGCACTGATGGGATTGGCGCATCCGTACCTTAAAGAGACCCAAAGGCCCAATAGGAAAATAAGGCAGACGGGGACCCACGTGCCAATGCCACCAAGGTCCTGAAGCCATTTAGAAAAACGAATTCCAAAAAAGCTAAGGATTGCCATTGACCATAATGTCCCTAACGTGACCGTAATAACAAAGGTAGGGGTTTCAATAAGCGATGCGTTTCCCAGCAACGTTTGAAGGGCAAAAGCCAGGCAAGTGGAAACAAAAACAAGGAGGCTGGGAAAATAGAAAAGGTTGTTTACCCAATAACACCAGCCGCAAACAAAACCATGAAACTCACCAAACCCAAGTTTCGTCCACCGGTATAGACCGCCGTCTTGGGGGAATCGTAGGGAAAGATCGGCTACCGCCAGTCCCTGGGGAATAAAAAAGCAGACTATCGCCAAAAGCCAGAGTGTTAGCGATGAGGGGCCGCCGGCTGCCGCGGTGGCAATCCAACGAAGGCTAGTTACGGTGACAACAAACATCCAGACGAGATTCCAAAGGCGAAGCTGAGCTAGCGGCATGTGAGTCAGGGTAACCTTGGAGCCGAAGTTGTACAACGGGGAGAGTTGTGGAAGAGTCTCCGGGGTTGCTTGGGTTAGAAAACGGTTCCGTCGATCTCTCAGGTCGTTAGGCCGGGGAGTCTCAACCCTTTTGGTTACGGCAACCGTGGGAATTTAAGCGTTTGAGGCTCCCGGACCTTCGGTCCGAGAGATCAAACTGAAAGAGGGGAATTATGCGCAGCTTTTTGTTTTTACTTTTTGCATCCAGTTTCATTGTCGCCCAGGCACCTGCTGCTTCGCGGCGACAAACTTCGAACCTAATGGCAAGCCACCCTAGCTTAGGGCTCGGTGTGATTTTGGGGGAACCGACCGGGTTTACCGGCAAATACTGGTTTACGTCTCAGCGGGCAATGGATTTTGGTATCGCCTTTTCGTTTGGAAACTACGCTCTTTTTTATGCGGACTACCTATTTCAGTTTCCTGGCGCATTCCGTTTGAATACGGGGGAGAAGTTTTTCTCTGACCTGGTTCCCTATGTCGGAATTGGTGCGGTGGTCCTTCTGGCCACCTCTGGCCCCACCGTAAATCGGACCTATTTTGGAAGTCGAAGCGGTGCCGTAGGTTCGGGACTTCGTATTCCGCTGGGTGTGGAGTGGATCCCTGGCGAGCCTCCGCTCGGCGTATTTTTAGAGATTGCTCCTGGGATCGGTTTTTTTCCCGGAACCTACGGCTTCTTTGAAGGCGGCGTAGGCATTCGTTATTACTTTTAAAAAATATTAGGCTCAGTTTTCCCCTCTTTGAGCCTGAAACCCAACTGACTAAGACCTTTTCAGAGTGGTGACGAAAACACGCTCTCTTTTTGTCTACCATCTCCCTCTAGCAGGATGCTTCACTCTCTTGGCTGTGGCCCAACGCTTGCAATTTGACCGCGTGACGAATGGTACGCTCCGGAGTGTTCCTTGTGACTACTCCTGGAGACGGTTCTCTGAGCAAGGTTCTTGCAAAGAGTACCAATAGGTTTTGAAAAGACTAAAGCTGTAGCGGAGTTGAAGATGAAGAGTGCAAAGCAGTCAGTCAGTTGTGCGGCGTTTTTAGGCCTTATGCTCATGACGAGCGGAGTGGCTAACGCTGAATCATATAGTTCGCTAGGAGATTACAACTCCAGCTTCAGCGCTTCGCTTCCCAAAGCGGAGTCTGTCATTGGCCCTGCCAGTGCAGCCTTAGGGGCAGCGGGAAAAGGAACCAAAGACGGAATTGCGGCACTGGAAGCTTCGCTTAAAGCAAGCTTTGCCAAGACCCAAAAGAATTTAGAACGAAACGCCAAAGAGACCGAACTTCGCCAAAAGATTGAAGGCGCCAACGCCACAGTGGCTAAGCGCCAAAGCCAAGTCTTGAGTTTGAACCAGGTCCAAGACAAAGCATTGAAGGATCAGGTCGACGCTAATTTGGCTGCACAGAAACTTCTTAACGGAGTGACTCAAGCGCAGGGAACTAATCCAAATGATGCTAATGTCTCCCAGTTAGAAGCCTCTTGCCGCAGCGGAGTGGATTTCACTCAGGCTAAGTCGCTGATGGATTCTTTGGGTACGGAACCCTTCCGTTACGTAAAAGAGAATCAGCAACAGATTTTTGATGATACCGACAAGGCGGCTAAGGCTACCAAGCTTGCCAATGTCACTAAGCTTTTTGAGAATATTGATAAGTTTAAAGGGCAGAAAAACAATGCGGAGGCTCAGCAGAACATCCTCAAGCAGCCCCTCGACTTTACCAAAGGTGATAATTCAGTAGAGACCGGTTTGAAAAATCTCAGTGCGGTTTGGGATGCTCAGAAAGCTAAAGATCTTCCTGACTCTGAAGCGGAACTCACTAAGGCCTTTAAAGAGACAATCGTTAATTTGGGTCAGTTGAAAGACAACCAAAACGATCCCAAGTTTAACTCGCTGAAGGAATTCTTCGCCAGCAATGCCAAGGGATACCTCAAGCAGGTAAGACAAGCTTTCATTGACGGCAATACCCAATTGTTAGCTAACTGCGAAAAGAATGTGGATCAGTTAGGCCGCGGCAATCCGCTTGGTTCTAGCTCATGGACGAACTCGGCTTATCAGTTCGCTGCCAAGATTAACCCGACGTTTGCTAACTCAACCTTATTGCCGATGCTCAATCAGATGACTCAGAACGCCACTTGTACTGATGAGAGTGCCAATATTCAGAACTTGTTGGGCTCGAATTTGGAATCAAGCATTGAAGCCGCTCGCACTTCACGCGATCCTAAAGCGTTGATTATCAACGCCATGGGGATGTTGAATGCGATTGGTGCGGCACAAGCTCAGATTGGAACGGTATTGCAGCCTTTGATGGATGATTGCCAATTCGCGGCAAAGCAGCTCAAAAAGGTTAAGGACTATGTCGGTCAGGTTCAGGCCCAAAGCCAACCTCAGCCCGACGCGACGCAACCTAATCAGCCGAACCGTAACCGGACTGCTTCGTCTGTAGCTAGCAACAACCGCCCTGGAACGCAGAACCACTTGGCTCCCGTGCCAGTTCGTCGCTAGTTCGACGCGGTAAAAAAACTTAAAGAGCCCGGTTTCCCTCATAGGGAAACCGGGCTCTTTCTTTTTCAACGATGGAGACTCCCGGGCCCAAAGGCCCGAGAGATCATCGTTTCCTGATTTGTCACAAGTCCCGAAGGGAACGCGACGGCATTCTCAGGCGGTGAATTACCCGGCCATGCGTGGCAGCTAGGGGAATAACCCTTTTTCATGAGACCTCTTTGACCTTCCTCCCCTCGTTTGGTTAACTCTCCCCAATTGGTTACAGGCTAGGAGGCTAGGGATGAGCACGGTTTCGCGGGTTGGAGTTATTGGATCGGGCAACATGGGCAACGGGATAGCGCAGGTAGGCGCGCAGGCCGGATATGCGGTAACTCTGTTTGATATTGCCGATGCTCAATTAGAAAAGGCTCGCGCAACGATTCAAAAGAGCCTGGCCAAACTCGAAGAGAAGAAAAAACTAAATGGCTCGGCCACCGAGATATTGGGCCGACTGAAATTCACCACCCAAATGGGCGATCTTGCCGCGTGTGATTTCATAATCGAGGCCGCTACTGAGAATAGGGTCATCAAGTTCAAACTCTTTAAAGACCTTGATACGCTGGCCAAACCCGGAGTTATTTTAGCAACCAATACGTCCTCTATCTCCATTACCGAGATTGCCTCCCAAACCAAACGACCCGAATTGGTGGCCGGCATGCATTTTATGAATCCGGTGCCTTTGATGCCTTTGGTTGAAGGCATTCGCGGAATGGCGACCTCTGATGCCTGTTTTAAAACAGTGCGAGAAGTTTCTGAAAAAATGGGTAAGACGTTTATCGAAGCTAAGGACGCTCCCGGTTTTGCCGTAAATCGAATTCTTATGCCGATGATCAACGAAGGGTTTTATGCTCTCGGAGAAGGTTTGGCTTCAGCCAAAGACATCGATCAAGCCTTGAAACTGGGCTGTAACTTTCCGATGGGGCCACTTGAGCTGGCTGATTTTGTGGGAATCGATATCTGTTTGGCTGTTTGCGAAGTTCTTTACAAAGACTTGGGCAATCCCAAGTACGCTCCGGCTCCTTTGATGCGAAAGTATGTAGAGGCCGGCTGGTATGGACGCAAAACCGGCCGCGGAGTCTATGTCTACTGAGCGAAATTCCATTTTTGACCTAGATGCCTGCACCGACGATCGTCTGCTGCTTGGGACGTCAGGGGAGGCGGGGGAAGTCCCGCGAAGTTTGTTGCGCCTTTCGGCGTCTCTGACGCAGTGGGACCGGGTGAAAAGAGTTATGCCCCAACTAAGAGCTTCGAATACTGCGGTCTGTTTGCTTCTTAAGAAAGGCGAACCGGAGGTCTCTGACGAATTAATGACAGAGATTTTTGCCAACTTACATCTGTGGGATCAATTCACGCTCCATAACTTGTTAGAACTTTGTGGTCAGTGGTTCTCTCCGGCTCTACTCACGCCGATCAAACAAGAAGCCCGCATGGAGATGAAGTGGTTTGAAGAATGGTCGACCGCAGCTTGTGATAACCGAATTCATAAATATCCTAATTTGCCCTGGCGGCGCTTTATTCGGAAAATGAATACAGAAAACTATCAGTTTTTTACTCAGGTCTTGGCCCAGTGGAGTGCGGGGGGCGAGAACGAAGAGAGTCAAGTCATTCAAGTTGTTAC
>JAYVQZ010000173.1:0-9024 GCA_043776735.1 Deltaproteobacteria bacterium
GAAGCTTGCCGCCTCAAAAACTTCGCGCCCTGGCATATCCAAAAGTTTGGCGACGTATTTCATAACCGGATGAGAGAGGTAGCCGAATTGCGCCTGAGCTAGGTAAAGCGTGGGCAAGAGCGCACTGGCGCGGCGCTCATATTTTGCGCAGGTGAATTCAAAACGCTTTTGGTTTTCCGGAGTAAATACAATTTCGGATGAAGTTTTTGCTGTCTCTTCGATCATCGATCCAACTCTCCCGCCACGATGTTGATACTTCCCAAGGTTGCAACGGCGTCTGAGACGCTCTGGCCGACCGCCATCTCTGGGTAGGCCTGGAATATGGCAAAGCACGGAGGACGTACGCGAACTCTTGCTGGTCGCCCTTCTCCTTCAGACCGAACAAAAAAGCCTAGCTCGCCATTGGCCGCTTCTGTGGCGCTGTAGATCTCCCCCACTGGCGGCTTGATTCCGTGCATGATCAATTTGAAATGGGCCATTAGCCCTTCGATGGTCGTATAAACAGCTTCCTTAGCAGGAAGCGCTATCGCCCAATCATCGACATTGACGGGCCCGTCGGGAATATCTTCAAGCGCCTGCTCGAGAATTTTAAGGCTTTCGCGCATCTCGCCCATCCGCACCAAATAACGAGCGTACGTATCTCCGCCGGTCTCAGTAACCACATTCCAGTTGAACTTATCGTAGTCGTAGTAGGGACTAGCTTTGCGGAGATCGTGCGCCACACCGGTAGCTCGTAAACAGGGACCAGTAAAGGCGTAGTCGAGAGCCGTTTCCTTTGAAATAACGCCAACCCCTTTGGTGCGATCGATCCAGATTCGGTTATTCGTCAAAAGCCCATCGACATCATCCAGCGATCGAGGGATCTGACGCACCACTTTGCGGGCCCATTCCACCCACCCCTCAGGCAGGTCTTTGTACAGACCCCCAACCCGGGTGTAGCTGGTGGTCAAGCGGGCTCCGCAAGCCGCTTCAAAAAGATCGTAAACGTTTTCGCGCTCGCGGAAAAAATACCAAAAACAGGTGAGCGCTCCAATATCCACCGCATTGGCACCGATGCAAACCAAGTGATCGATAATGCGAGAAAGCTCGCACATAATGAGTCGAATTCGTTGGCAACGTTTGGGGACTTCAATGCCCAAGAGCTTTTCCACGGCCATGACGTAACCGACGTTATTCATCATCGCCGAGACGTAATTCAACCTATCGGTAAACGGAATGACTTGGTTCCACGTATGCGTTTCGGCCATTTTCTCAAAGCAGCGGTGCAGATACCCAATCTCAATCTTCATGTCCCGGATGATTTCACCCTCAAGCGACACAAATATACGCAATGTACCGTGGGTCGCCGGATGCGAGGGACCCAGGTTAAGGCGCAGGTATTTATTCTCCTCTACTCCCGAGGAACCCAGCGACACTTCATTATTTTCGGTGACGTTGTCGAGCATGAATTACAGTCCCGCCGACGGTGCCGGCGTTTTCAATTTTTGGTATTTATCCGAGGGATAATCTTTGCGCAGTGGATGTCCCACAAATTCGTGATGGGTTAAAATGCGGATCTGATGAGGGTGCCCTTTGAAGTTGATTCCAAAAAGATCCCACGCTTCGCGTTCAAACCAATTGGCCGCTTTGTAGATGTCGTGAATGGAATCAATCTCAGGCTTATCTTCTGGGAGAAACACCTTGAGCCGAACCCGTGAGTTCGTCTCTAACGAAAAGAGATTGTAGATCACTGCAAAGCGTTCAGGCGTCTCGTTTGCCGCCATAGAATAGTCCATCGCAAAGAGATCCATCATGACGTTAAAGGGGCAGCGTTGCAGCCCTTTAAGAAAACGGATCGCCTCACGAATTTTCGACAGTTTTAAGACGACCGTAAGGTCGCCCCGGAACTCCACCACCTCTAAAATTTCCGACGCAAACGCGGCGGCAAACTCGGGCAGTTTATTTTCCAATGAGTTTATGCCGATCTCGGGCACGGACAATTCCTCCCTTGGTGATCTTCTCCTGGAGCCGAATCATTCCATGAATGATCCCTTCTGGGGTGGGAGGGCAGCCGGGGACGTAGACGTCGACAGGTACGATCTGATCGATTCCCTGCATCACATGATAAGCGCGGTAAAAACCGCCCGACGAAGCACAAACGCCAACGGCGATCACCCACTTGGGCTCTAGCATCTGATCGTAAATATTTTTAAGAATCGGGCCCATCTTCTCGACAACGGTACCTAGCACCAGAATGCAGTCCGACTGGCGAGGAGAAAAACGAACGACCTCAGCCCCAAAGCGGGATACGTCATAGTGCGAGGAGACCACCCCCATATACTCAATCGCGCAACAGGCGGTTCCAAAGGGCAATGGCCAAAGGGAGTTCTTTCTGCCCCACGCAATAAAATCGCTTAGTCGCGTTGTGAAGGCGAAATCCTTCGCCTCTTCCGAGGGGGCGACCACAGGGGTCGCTAATGGGCGCTCTATCTGCATAAAAGTGAGCTAAATTTCGGCGGAAATGGTCGAAAAGGCAAGTGAATCCGGCGAGGGCAACGACGGTTGAGACTTCCGGGCCTTCAGCCCGAGAGATCGTGTTTCCATGATTTGCCGCCCAGTTCCCGAAGGGGATTGGGTGGCAATCTCAGTCGGTGAATTTATCAGCTAGGGTGTACCGCCACTCTTCTCACACCTGACCAAAAACTAGTCACTTTGAGCGCCAGACTTAGCCTGAAGACTGATGGAATACACTTTGCACCAACAGGAACCATCTCAACGCTTTTGACACCCTTGGAGAACTCCATGCACACCACTTCTAAGATTTTTTCGCTGGCTCTCGTTACCGTTATCCTTCTGACTACGGCCTGTGCGAAAGTTTCAAGCAAACAACCTGCGGTTGACCAGACCGGGAAAAACGCCATTCCAACGACGACGGTCGGACGACTGGTGGCCGCACTAAAAGACCCCGCGAGCACTGTTTTTAATAACTCGGCCACACACGCCACTACTCTCAAGGCATTGCTTGCGAACCCAAAACTAAAAGCATTGTTTGACCAAAATGTATTAGCGCTTCAAGAAACTCATCCGATCGTGCCGAGCAAAGTTGCCGCAGTACAACCGGGAAATTTTCGAGCCGCGGTAGCTGGAGCTAGCCCTGGACTAACCGCTGCTTGCCTGGCGGCAGGAGCTGCGGCTGGCGGAGTCGATGTGCAATGTAAGGCACAAGCAGGGGGCGGTTGCATTGAAGCCTCGGCATGGGCTTCGGCAAAGTTTTGCGCGGAAGCCTCCGCAGTAGGTTTTGGATTCGCTGAAGCATCAGCCCAATGTTCCGACGGAACTACGATTCATGTGGAGGCCTATGCGTATGCTGAAGCTCATGTTTGGGCGTGCGCAGAAGCTGTCGCTGAAGCCTATGCCTATGCCTGCGTTGGAGGAGGAAATGCTCCTGCAGCAAACGCCGGAGCGGCACCAGTGGCGTGTCCCACGGCTACCGATGGCCCTTTCGGCGAAGAGTTAACAAAGCCGATAACAACACCGACAATGACGAGTGCACAGTAGAGAATTATTTTTTAAGCGAACTAACGGTGTACTGACCGGCAGGAAGATAGACCATGGGATCGACTGGCGTCTGCCCATCACGAATTTCAAAGTGAAGGTGCGCGCCGCGAGCCCGTCCGGTGCGACCCACTTTACCTAACAACTGACCGCGACCGATGAACTGCCCCTTCTTCACATTAAACTTGGAGAGGTGAGCATAGACGGTAGAAAAACTATCCGCATGGCGAATGATGACCATGTTGCCATAGCCCCGAATCCTATTGCCGGCATAAATCACATGGCCGGAACGGGCCGACTTCACAGCAGTCCCCGTAGGAGCGGCGACATCTATGCCCTCGTGACTGGTCTCATGCCGGTGACGATAACGAATCCCAAAAAATGAACTTAGGTTTCCCCGAACCGGCCATAAAAAAGCAGGTAGGTTTTCTTGCCTTGAAACTTGTGCGGGAAGCCGGTTATCAACAGCCAACGAGATCGTGCCTTCGGAATCCCAATCTGGGCTCTCCTCAAAAGGGATGTAAAGCTTCTCACCTTTTTTCACGCTGCCACCGGCAAGTTCAGGATTGGAAGCCACCAAACCGGTCAACGGAACTTCAAACTTCTGCGCAATCGACTGGAGCGTCTCCCCTTGAGCCACCTCATGGTAGCGCGAACGCACCCCCGCACAGGCGGAAAGGAGGCAAGCAATTGAAATTAAAGCAAAGTTTTTCACGTGTTCTTTTTGAATCAAGTCCACTCCTAACGCATTCAGTCAGAAAGATCAATTCTTGGAAGTTGCTAGGGGGTGAGAAGGTGGGTAATTCCCCCCATTTATGAGCTCTACAGCGAGAGCCCCGAACGTCCGCGAAACCTAGTTGTTCTAATACCTTGGACTACAACCCCTAGAAAAACAAAGCGCAGCGCGTTATCAAAGCGAAAATTATCGCTTTAAATGCGTTACAGCGTAAAAATTACACGGTTTGGATCAAAAGGGCTGGGGTCCGTCGAAGACCTCTTATACGGGCAGTAAAATGGTAACCGTGGTGCCTATGCCGGGTTGGCTCTCCATCTGAATCGTGCCGCCATGAGCTTCGACTATCCTTTTACAGAGGTTTAGCCCCAATCCAAAGCCACCCGCCAGGCGGGTCCGCGACTTATCCACCCGGAAAAATGGCTCAAAGACCTTCTCGAGATCTGACGCGGGAATTCCCACCCCATCATCTTTGATCACTAGGCGGGCGCGTTGGGGCTGAACGGAGAGCGCCACTGAAACACTCTTTCCCTCAGGCGAGTACTTGATCGCATTGTCGATTAGGTTTTTAAAAACACTCTCCATTAAAGAAGTGTCCACCCGAGCCATGAGTTTGGCTGGATTGTCGGTAATAGCCACGGGCTTTCCTGAGGAAACATACCGGTCCACAATATTCTTAGCCATCTGGACTAGATCCACCGAATCCCGTTCGATCTTTCCATGGCGACTTTCTAAGCGGGCGGTCTCAAGGAGTTTGCCGATCATGGCTTCAAGCTCATCCAGATCCCGGGAAAGGTTCTTCGTCGTATCTGACACTTGGAGAAGTTCAATTCCCACTTTTGCCCGCGCAAGGGGAGAACGAAGTTCATGGCTCACGTCTACAAGCAGCTGTTGTTTGGTAGCGATCATTTCCTTCACGTCCCTCACCATCGCGTTAAACGCATGGGCCAAAGTTCCCAACTCGTCTCTAGTTTGTACGGGTACCTTGTAATCAAGATTTCCCCCACTGAGCGCGTGAACACCCTCTTCTAAATCTTTAATCGGCTTAAGAACTGCGCGAATAACATAATAACTTCCCACTAAAAGAAGCAGAATCAATGCAAGTTCAACCCAAACCAGAGAAAGGCTGGGATCGGATAAGGGTCGCTGTGGGCCAATAAACAGAACCTTGGCTGGGCCATCTGTAAATTCATGCTCGAACTTAAGGTATGGGCCGAAACTACGGGTCGCCACATCTCTGCGCGGGGGCTCAAAAAGATGCACTAAAGGCATTAGGGACCGAGGAACTAAACGGAGAAACGGGGAAGGGGGGGCAGGAACTCCGTCGTAATCGGGAAGACTAGAGATCAAAGGCAACTCGTCATCAGAACACCATTCCCAATCTTTCCCTTCAATACGCAACGAGACGCCTAGCTTCTGGGTAAGGGCCTCCCCTTTTTCAAAAAGAGGGGGACTTCCCATGTCGGCAATAAGGTAATGAGCAAACTGCTTCATGGTGGAACTCATCCGAGGACTAAACTCAGGACGATCCGAAAGCATATGCCCGACACCAAACACCAGGCTGATAAGAAGGCCGGTGGCCAATAGGATTAAAAACATTTTGAAGAAGAGTGAGCTACGCGCTTTGACAGTGACGGCCATCTCAATCCGCCGTCCCAACGAAAACGTAGTCCGCGCCCCACACCGTCTCTAAGTAGTTGGGCCGTTTGGGGTTGTTTTGAATTTCTTGTCGAATTCGAATTTCGCCATCTGCCATGCAAAAGTCTCCCTAAGCCTGTGCTTGCTTATCGGCACAATTAGCACCGTGCATTAAGGCCTATCAATTAGGGATGGGGCTCTTGTGGCGTTAGAAACGCCCTATCGTAATATTTCAGGAGACAAATTTAATTTACGGTTTCGTAGGCCCCGCACGAAGAGGTCGTGCCATTGGCATCTTCAATCACCATCGTAATTAGGAAACCGTAGGGGAAGCTAGGATTACCCACAGAAGGGTAAGGAAAGATTAAGCTCGCGCTGGTTGCACTAGTAAAACCGTTGTACGTGCCCGGAGCCCCATAGACACCTGCAGCGCTAGGAAATTTGATGGTACTTACTTTCACATTACCCGCCCCTGAGCCAGTAATAATGACGGATGCTGTAACCTGGTGACCGCGATAAATCGAATTTGGGCTTAAAGTTGCCGTGCAAGATAAAGCGCCACCCGTCGGTGTTCCGCCCGTTGTGCCGCCGACATAAACTGGAGTAGTACACGTTCCCGTATTTCCCGCACTGTCACTCACCTGAACCGAAGGATTGGCGGTAGTGGCCTGAGAGTAGGAAGCGGTTGCAGTCGCCGTCGTCATACCACTAGCAAAGACCGGACTAATTGCCGTGCCATAGGTCCCCGGAATAAAATTAGAAAAGGTGTAGGGCGCTGTTCCGCCGCTGGTAACCGAGATATTAAATGTGTCGGACTGACCGATCGTTGGTGAAGTGATCGCAGGAGTCATAGTGCACGCAATGGCTCCGGTCGTCGTTGGGGATCCCAACGAAAAACCACAACTGGTCGACAATGCTGGGGAAGCGGAGTCTGTGATATTCACCGTTCCAGAGCCGGTCGCCAAAGTCGCTGCGGTGAGCGAATTAAATAAATAGGTAGCCGAACCTGTGGTCGGGAAACTCTGGGTTCCGCTCACGTAGGATCCGGTTACTCCGTTGGCGTTAACGCTCACTACATTGTAATTCGCAGTTCCTCCGCTGGCAGTCAAAGCGAGTAAAAGCTGGCTAGTGCCGCTCACCACAGTTGCCGAGCTCACGGAGCAGGTAAAACCCGTTCCAGACTGCGCCGTCGTTGAAGCCGAGCACGCCGAAAGCAGCACAAAACCGGTGCCTAGTATTCCTATTAGACACGAAATTTTGCGCGCTCGAGTTTTCATGACCTGATGCAGTTGCAAACCAAACGCCAAAAATTTGCACCAGCTTTTAAACGACCCTTTTTGGGAGATCCAAGGCTCATTTACGACACCCTCGTTTCCCTTTGCGTCTGCGCAACCCTCCAACAGAATCGGCAATTTGGTCACTACTAGTTTGTATTCTAAACGGGACCGACCACTGCGCGTTCTGAGAAAGCAATCCTCTGTATTCTGCCCGCGGGGGCTTTTCTGCGGGAGCAATCCCTTTTCGGAATCGGTCCCCAGGATGTATTTCTATTGAAATTATGCCTTTTGGCGGATTCAATGGCGGCGTTCAAAAATCAGAGGATAGATTAACATGCGCTTCTCATTCATCTCGCTAACGTTGTTGCTAGGGTTTGGACCCTTTACTTCCCAGGCTGCAGATCGCGCCCTAAATACAGAGCCCGCAGTCCGATCCACCAAGCTTTTCGAGGCGACGAACGCTCCCGACCCAACAAAGAGCCCGCCGATCAGCGCTCATGCGCTTTTTCTGGGTACCGTAGGAATTCCAGGAAATAGCCTCGATACGGGAAAGCCAATCCCCCTTGGCGCCCGAGTCCAAGACCTTTCCGTGCAGATGTCAGCCAACATTGACGATATTTTTGCGGGAATGGTGACTTTGGGGAACATCGCCAATTTTGGTTCGAGCCAGGATTTTTCTTTAGGGACCTCAAGTTTGGTTCGCGAGGCCTACGTAAAGACTATTACGTTGCCAGTGATTAGTTTTAAAGTAGGAGAGTTCCTAACGAATTTTGGCAAAAACAATAAAATTTATCCCCATGCTCAACCGATGATCGATCAGCCACTCATTGTGAACGAACTGATGGGAACCAACGGGTTTCGTTCTGCGGGTATAGAGATGGATCTTTTGATCCCCACCCCCTGGTTTTTCGACTTGAACGTCGCGGTGGTAAGCGCCAGTCTCGCCGGCCCGTTCTCTAGCACTAAAGACAACACTGTCGTCGGTGTTTTTCGAATGGAGCATGACTTTGATTTTAGCCAAAACACTTCATTAGGTTTTGGCTTATCCGGAGCCTACGGAAATAACTCGTTTAAGACCGGTAAGAATACCTTTTATACCGGTGCCGATCTCACTGTGAAATATAGCGTACCGCAAGGATTTGGCTTTGCGTGGTTGAATGAATTTATTTACACCGACGCGGGTCGGGCCTCAGAGTCGTCTCACGTGTTCGGTTTTTATACAAACCCCATGTTCCGTTTTCACCCCAAATTCTGGACCGGCCTTCGCTTTGACTACACCAGTCGAGCCGCAGGCATCACAAGCACCACCGGAGAGAGCGTTATGTTAGCTTGGGTGGCTGGCCCCGCATCCACTGTGCGGTTACAAGGCGGCTTTTTGCAACCCGCAGCAAGCACCAACAACTGGAGCCTATCGCTTCAATACAATATGACACTCGGGTCACATCCCGCGCACGCACTCTAAAAAGAGCGGGTCATTTTCCCCGGCACCTTGTCAGAATTTATCATTCTACAAGGTGCCATTTTTTAAACCTGCTCGCAAATTATCCTGAATCAGTTGCCATTTTGAGATGAGAGGTTACTTTTCAATTTGAAATTATCTAGGAGGTTTCCGTGTCAACAAAAGTAAAACCAATTCCAGATGGCTATTATTCCCTAACCCCGTATCTCATTGTGAAGGGGGCCGCTGAGGCAATGGAATTTTATAAAAAAGCGTTCGGAGCCAAAGAACTTTATCGGGTTGGTGCCCCTGGTGGAGCCATTGGGCATGCCGAAATGCAGATAGGCAATGCTCGCTTTATGATTGCCGACGAGCACCCGGAAACGAATTTTCGCGGCCCAAAA
>JAYVQZ010000174.1:0-9001 GCA_043776735.1 Deltaproteobacteria bacterium
CTGGTCCCCGTTTTGCTCTCGAAACTCCGGGCAGTGGTTACTGACCAATGAACTAGAACGCCTGGTCATTGATCCTGGGGCAAAAAAAGAGACATGGAATCAATTGAAGGATCTTCCGCAACGACTAAAATAGAAATCCTTCCTATGAAAAAAAACAATTTTGCTATCGCCCTTATTTTTGTCACAGTCTTTAAAACCACCTTGCTGTTCAGCGCGTCAATTACGGTGATTCAGCTGAGTGGCAACATCAACCCTGGTACCGCCGACTACGTCACGGAGTCCATCAACACCGCTGAGTCCAGTGGCTCTCCCTATCTCATTTTGGAGTTAGACTCTGCAGGAGGACTGCTCTCTAGCACTCGCACCATCGTTCAAAAAATACTAAATAGTAAAATTCCAGTGGTTGTTTATGTTGGCCCCAAAGGCGCCAGCGCCACTTCGACGGGGGCGGTCGTCGCCCTCGCCTCAGAGGTCATTGCCATGGCAAGTGGCACGCATATAGGGAGCGCTGGTCCAATTATGAGCTCAGCGGAGAGATCCGACTCCGTTAATGCAACGAAGAGGATTAACGAGATCATAGCGCTTACCGAAGGTCTGGCGCGGGCAACGGGGCGCAGCACCCAATGGGCTGCCAAGATCGTCCAGGACAATGCGCCTATTTCGGCAGGTGACGCTTTGAAAAGTAAAGCGATTGGCCTGATGGCGGAGAATCGGGCGGAACTAATCACCAAATTAGCCTCGTGGACGTGGAAAAAGAAGAGTCCCTCTCAGGCTGATTTGAAACGTGGTGACCAAAGAGTACAGATTCTTAAACCAAATCTAAAACAGTACCTTCTAGGTTTCTTTTCGGATTCGACGTTTGCTTTTCTTGCCCTCTTTCTTGCGGGCCTCTTTCTTTGTGTTGAACTGACCTATCCCGGTCTGGTTTTCCCTGGAGTTTTTGCCGGAGTCGCAGGCCTGTTGAGTCTGGTCTCTTTTCAGCTGGTGCCCATCAGTTTTGGCGCAGCTGACCTGGTAGTCTTGGGGATGGCACTTGTCTTTGGAGAGCTGTTTTTCCCCACTTTTGGTGTGCTCGGAATCTTTGGAGTCGGTTGCTTTATTTATGGTTCCCTTTTTCTTGTCGATTCTCAATCAGGCGCCACAGGACTGTCTCTCTCGCTCATCCTTACCATCGCGGGTTGCCTTTGCGCGATCGCACTGGTGCTTGGCCTGATGATCTGGCGGCGGAAAAAAATGCTCACTGCCTTGCCAGAGAATTAAAACGGCCAGTGAGAAAGACTCCCTTCACTTACAGGGTTTCGCCCAACCCGTACTTCGCCGTTCGTTCGTAGAGGGGGAGAACTTTAGGAAGTTGCGATTGCAAAGTTGCCGATCTTCCCATGCTAGAGGGATGAGTGGAAAGAAATTGCGGCGGACCTGATTGATCACCGGCGGCCATCCGTTGCCAAAGTTTTGGGGCTTCGCGAGGATCATAGCCAGCCTTTGCCATGTAGACGAGGCCAATCTCATCGGCTTCAGACTCGTTGGAACGGCTAAAAGGGAGCGCCACTCCTACCTGGGTTCCCATCCCCAATGCGGCAAGTAGCACTCTTTTTCCATCAGAGTCCTGACCTCCTAAGAGGGCTGAGAGCCCGGATAAACCGAGTTGAGTGCCCATCGCCACAGTCATTCGCTGGCCCCCGTGGCGGGTCGTAGCGTGCGCCACCTCGTGTCCCATAATGGCAGCCACCGCGGCTTCATTTTCTGCAAGGGGGAGGATGCCCGTATAAAAGGCTACCTTTCCTCCTGGTAAGCAAAATGCATTTCTCTGTTTCGATTCGATTAGTCGAAACTCCCACTGGAAGTTGGGACGATTGGCCACTGCCGAAATCCGAGCCCCTACCCTTTGAATCATTTCATTCAATCGCCTGTCGCCAGAAATTCGCTCTTTGGCCAGGACCTCTTGATATGCCTGAGCCCCTAGCTGATTTTCCTCCGATTCACTGGTAAGGATAAAGGCCGAGCGTCCGGTTTCTGGGATAGTCACACAGCCAACCGAAAAGGAACCAAGAAGTAGGGCAAACAGGAATTTCATGTAAGGAAACTAACGGCTGTTTCGGGGTGTGACAAGATTGCCGGCGGCATGAAAGACACGTGAGCTCCCTTGCCTAAGGCAATATTTGCGCTTAAGCCTTAACTTTGAAGGAGACTGAAGTGAAAATTGAGATCCGATACTGCACGATGTGAAATTACCTTCCTGAAGCGACCCGGGTGGCCGCTGAGATTAAACGGGAATACGGAGTTGAGGCGGTTCTAACGCCAGGAGGACGTGGAATTTTCGATGTTCTCTCAAACGAAACGCTAGTCTACTCTAAATTTGAGACCGGCACCTTTCCCAAGCCTAACGAAGTGAATGGGCTAATAAAGCCGATTAAATAAATGCAGTCTTTAGCAAGAAGCTGAGACAACGCCCGGGGTTCCATAACGTTTCTCAACGCCCGTAAGAAACTCATGCCACGCTTCCAGTGAAGCTTTTGCTGCGTTGACCGCCTGCTCGACCTTTAAACCACTATCGCAGAGCTTTTCCAGCGCTTTTACTTCGTGTTCCGCATGGCCCCCATCGTAATGCTGATGCGCCGTAAAAAAACCAACACTTCGTTCGTCGGTTAGGCCGTAAAAGCATTTGAGTCCCTCTTTTTTCTGTCGAGCTACTTCAGGTTGTTGGTACTCATAGGCAAAAACTGCGGCCAACCCATCAATCACATCAGAAGACTGAGAGTGCCGTCTAAAAACACGCAAAAGGTTTTGCGTCTCATCAGAATGGAAATGTTCTTTTACCTCTTGGCGATCGACGCCAAGTCCTTCGGCAAAACGCAGCCACAACTCGGGATGATTTTCGCTACCCTGCTCTTCGTGAGAAAGATTTTCTAAAAGGTCGGCGCGGATCTCAGCGTCTTCGCATCGGGAATGGATGGAACTGAGAAATCGAGGAAATTCACTTTCGAAGGCAAAATATTCTTTGGCATACCCTTGGAGTTCTCCGTTGGTTAGCTCTCCGGCCTGCCAACGCGTATAGAATGAATGTCCTAATAAGTGGCGAGATTGAATTACCTCTTCAAGACGGACTCGCAGCGTGCTCATTTCTTATTCCTCCGTAGTACTTACTCAGAGCCGTACTATAGGAACGAGAAAGGAGACGGTCAAATTGGATTTTTAACGGCGACGAGAATGTCTTCGTCCATGGCGACGCACGTGGCGCCCGCGGCTTCGCTTCCCCTGGTAGGAGTAGCTGCGGCGTGAGGAGGACGGGATATATTCCTTAAACCGTGACCCAAAATAGGGCACATGGCGAAGCATAGAACTTACCGTGGAACCAAAGCTTCGACGAAAAGCCCCCGCCTTATAAAGATTAAAGCCCCCGTAAAGAAACGCCCCGATTAACGCAATGGGGAAAATCTTACGAAACAGCTGTTTTAATTTCCAAATCAAGTCACCCATGGGCGATAGCTCCTACTGGCAGAGTGAAATACGCACCTACCCCGAGTGGTGATAAGGCAACTCGTATGCCGTTGGTGTTCACCCCTTGATATTCAATGAATTAAGCTAGTTGTTGGAAAAGGTTTTTAAAAAATAGCGTCTGGTTGTTAAACAGCGGGACAATAAACGTCCCTGCCGTCTTTTTCGATCTCTTAGGCCTGTAGGCCTGGGATCCGCAGCCGCCTTACTCAGTTAGACAATGATAAAGTCTCCCGGAGCTCCGATCCGAAAAATCAGGGTTTGGCTACTTACGTTGCTGGCCAGCCTCCAACCGGTAAATCACCCCAGCGTAGGAGACTACCAGTAGTTCACCGTCGTAATCCTCGCCGAAGCTAGAAATCGGCAGATGCGAATTGAGGAGTAAGGTGTTTTTGATGGCTTTTTTAGTAGTGGGATCCCAAGAAAGCCCCCAAATTTTCCCCGAACCATAGTCACCGTATATGTAGACGCCATCCAATTCCGGCATTTTAGTCCCTCGATAGACATAACCACCCGTTACAGAAATCCCCTCGGATCGGCCATAAGCGATAAGGGGTGGCGTCATCCCATTGGCGCTGCAGTTTTTAGCAGGACGGAAACAATGAGTGCCTTCCCAGACAGACCAGCCGTAGTTTCTTCCCTTTTCAACAATGTCGATCTCTTCGAACTTATCCTGACCGACGTCGCCTGCGAACAAAAGCCCGGTCTTGCGATCAAAGCTAAATCTCCATGGGTTGCGCAGTCCCCAAGCAAAAACTTCAGGTCGGCCCGTTTTCCCCACCAAAGGGTTGTCCTTCGGGATGCCATAAGGATCCCCTTTATCAACATTGATTCGCAAAATTTTGCCTAGCAGAGTGTCAAGACTCTGCCCGTTATTGTGGGGATCTCCTCCGCTGCCACCATCTCCTGCGGAAATATACAGATCCCCGTGGGAATCAAAGGCGAGCATGCCGCCCTTATGGTTGCTGTACGGCTGGTCATATTTGAGCAGAATCGTTTCGGCCAAAGTGTCGGCATTAAACTCCCCGACAACCGTAGCCAGCGAGTCACCGCTGGGATTGTAGTTTAGAAAAAAACGTCGGTTTGTCGTAAATTGAGGATGGAAAGCCAACCCTAATAGTCCCATTTCGCCGCCTGACTTAACACGACGCGCAATATCGAGAACGAGTTTGCTTTCCAACTGTCCGTTCTTAATTTTTTTGATTCGTCCCGCTTGTTCCAAAATCCAGTGGCTTCCAGGCTCACCAGGGACGGGGGCAATGAAGAGGGGATCTTCAATCCCGTCTTTGATAAGGGGGCTAAGTTGGAATGCCTGCTGAGCGGCGTGGCTTGAAGCCTGGACAAAAACGGAGAGGACTATCAACAACGCTTTATGATACGGGTTCAAAAAGACTCCTTGGTGACGAGGCGCCACAGACCCTAGATAGGGCAATCGCCAACTTCCGCATTTAAACGCAGAGTCGAGCCGCGACGTTAACTTAAAAACAGTTTCCCGTTAACTATTGAAGCATTGGGAAGCAGACAAAATTATTTTACGGAAATAGATTTTAGAAACTGCCCCGTGTATAGGAACTAGTAGTAGGGAAACTTTCGTTTATGAATAGCGTCACAAGAACTCCTCCGAATAATTTAGAGGCCGAGACTTCGGTTCTAGGTGGAATCTTAATTGACAACCAGATGTATCAAAAACTCGAGGACGTGATCGAGCCGGAAGATTTTTACCGGCCGGCCAACTCCAAGATGTTTCGAGCCATGCGCGAGCTTGCCGTTCGCAATGAGCCTGTCGATACCGTCACTTTGACGATGAAAATGAAGGAGATGGGGGTCTTTGAGGAGTGCGGTGGTGCTGCCTTTATTGCAGACATTCTTGAGCGAGTTCCCACAGCAATCAATGCAGAGTACCACGCCAAACTTGTTGCCGACCAAGCCATTAAACGCCGCCTGGTTAGCGCTTGCACCGAGCTAGGCCAACGAGGCATGGAGCCGGGTGAGATTACCGAAGAGCTATTAGATTACGCTGAGCAAACCATCTTTGGCCTCACCTCCTCGAGAAAAACAAAGTCGATTTTAGCCATCCGCGACATTGTCAAGCCGGCCTTCCAGGAATTGGAATATCGTTTTGCCCACCGAGGCGAATTAACAGGAATCCCTTCTGGATTTGATGGGCTCGACCGGCAAACCAACGGCTTTCAGCGCTCCGATCTTATTGTGATCGCCTGCCGTCCCAGTATTGGAAAAACCAGCTTCTCGTTAGGGCTTGCCAGGCATGCGGCGACCAAGAAAAAACTCCCCGTTCTTTTCTTCTCGCTGGAGATGTCAAAAGAACAGATCGTGACTCGTCTATTAGCCGCGGAAGCGAAAGTGGATTCCACAAAGATTCGTAGCGGAGATCTTGCCGATCAGGACTGGTCAAAACTTACCCGAGCCGCTGGGATTCTTGCCGACGCACCTTTATTTATCGACGATACCGCGGCCCTTACTGTCCTAGAAATGCGCGCTAAAGCGAGACGCCTAAAATCTCAGCAGGGCGACCTAGGAATGATTATCGTGGACTACCTCCAAATCATGGGGACACCGAAATACTCTGAGAGTCGTGAAAAGGCGATTTCGGAAATTTCGAGATCACTCAAAGCACTGGCAAAGGAATTGAATGTTCCTGTCATTGCCTTATCACAGCTCAACCGCGGAATTGAATCACGCCAGGAGAAACGGCCGATGATGTCAGATATTCGAGAATCCGGAGCTATTGAGCAGGACGCTGACGTTATTATATTCATTCATCGCGACAACGCGGATCAGCAAGGGTCACTTAATGCCTCGCCAGCCACGCTGATTGTGGGAAAAAATCGTAATGGTCCACGAGAGGACGTCCAGGTCACCTGGCTCGGCCAGTACACTTCCTTTGAAAACATGGCCACCGTTGCGCAGTAACGAAACAAAATGAGCTGTTTCGCTATTAATTTTTGATTCCAAAAAAAAGTTTGTGCTAGAGTTTATTTAATCTCGACACTCCTAAATAATGGAACACCGAAAAGGGCGATCGCCCAAAACCGCGTCCCGCAAAAAAAAAGCTAAAAAGACGGCTGCCCATAAGGGACAGGCTCTTTTGAATCAGGTGGTTAACCTTTCGGGAATTCCAGCCGACTCCATTGTTCGTGAGCTTAAAGGGATCCTCGATAAAAAAAACTTGGCAATGGAACACTTGACCTTAGATCAGCTACGCACCGTGGCAGCTAGTTATCTACGTGAAATCATGGGTTCTCTATTGGACCGCAGTCATCCCCCAAAAGAGCCGACGAACTAATTTCAGATCTCTCGTGCCTCCCGCCAAAACCTGACAAAAAATGTCACTCTTTTTAGCGTAACAAAGTGACGCGCTTCATCGTCCAACATTGAAATAAACCTTTATAATATGATATGAAACTTTCATTTCCACACCTTCAGAAAGCTCTACCTCGAACGGCCCGATGACTTAATCAAGGAGTCTATTTTGACGCGGAACGCCTCTAGTAAAAGCCTAGTCTTGTGGTGCACGGTACTCTTGGTACTTAGTGCCTGCGCTACGAACGGACCCACCACGACGGCGACAACGCCTACGGTGCCCGAGAAAACTACCAGGGCCACTGAAGAGCATGAATCCCCGGCCTCAAAAAAAGCGGCTCAGATTGAAAACCAATCTATTGACGACATCATCCGAATTGAAGAGCCCAACACCCAAAACCTTTACGACAACAGTCGTTATGACTTTCCGATCACCGTAAATTCCCGCGTGGAAGGCTGGATCGATTACTTCACGGGTCGCGGACGCGAACACATGGAGCGTTACCTGGCCCGTTCCAGTAGGTACATCCCTCGCATGCAAAAAACGTTAAAGAGCTTGGGGATGCCTCAAGATTTGGTTTATCTAGCCCTCATTGAGAGTGGATTTAATCTCAGAGCAAAATCGCACGCTCGAGCCGTGGGTCCGTGGCAATTTATTAAGCCCACTGGAAAACGTTACGGTCTGCGGGTCGACGCCTGGATTGACGAGCGCCGAGATCCCATTCGCAGCACGGAAGCCGCTGCGAAATACTTGCGAGATCTCTACCTGATGTTTGAGTCCTGGTATTTAGCTGCTTCAGCCTACAATGCAGGAGAATATAAAGTCCTCCGCGCAATCGAAGAGCAGAAGACAAATAATTACTGGCGAATCTGCGATACCCGTTCCTTAAAGCGCGAGACTAAGGATTATGTACCCAAACTGATCGCTGCTGCCGTGATCGCAAAAAATCCCAATCGTTATGGGTTTGATAAACTCGTCTATCAAGAGCCCCTTGATTTCGACGTTGTGAACATCGATTTTCCCATCCATCTTCGGGAAGTCTCAAAACTTATCGACGTGCCCTTAGAAGATTTAGAAGAGTTAAATCCGCATTTGGTTCGCAGTACGATCCCACCAAGCGCCGAGCAGTTCCCCTTGCGCGTCCCCTCCGGGTCTGGCGCCCTGGTGGAACGGGCAATTGCTTCCCTGAGATCTACGATTGAGGAAAACAAACTCCCCAAACAACACCGGGTAGCTTCCGGGGAGACGCTCAACTCTATTGCAAAAAAATACCGCATTTCTAGCCGCGCACTGGCTAATGCCAACAACGTTGTCCCTAAAGAGAGCTTAACGCCCGGATTGTCACTAGTGATTCCTGGCGTAGAAGAACGACGGGCAAGCGAAATCAAGGACAGCCGAAAAGTGGCCAAGCGCGGAAGAGCAAGTCTCAAAGAGACTCCCGCGGTTGCCTCACCGGTTGCCAATGAAGAGGGTTTCGTTACTCATGTAGTAAGACGCGGGGAATCTTTGTGGTCCATTTCTGAGAAATACGACGTCACTGTGCATGACATCTTCAAATGGAACACTCTAAAAAAGTCGCGGATTTTCCCCGGAAAGAGGCTCCGTATTAAGGGGAATTCAGGCGGCAACGAGTCTCAGTCGCTCAACGGCCGAAACAACAGACCTGTTAAGATGAAATTTGCTTCATACGCTAAGCCCGGCACGAAGACTAAAAAGAGCCAACACCGCTAGGGGCTGTAGTTGCTTAGTGAATTAGCTTCAGCAGGGAAATGCTTTTCAGCACCGCCCTCCGCGGTCGGTCTTCCTCGATGGACGTATAGACCTCATCACTAATCCCATCTAATTTCCGTCGGCAACCGCGGTGGCCTTGCCGACGTAAGATACCTTCTGCGTAGACCACTTTCGTTGGTACAGGTCTAAAGCTCCCTTTCTTTTACGATTGAAATTATTCAGGAATTTTGATCTAAGACGTGGATGAGTAAATTAAGCGAAGGTGGTTGGACGTCCAGCATTGAAAGGGATTTTTCCGGAGGAATCCCAACGTGAAGCATTTTATCGTTTTTTGAGAAACTCAGAGGTGGGGTGGAAAAAAATACTTGAGCCTCACTTTGGACAGACACGCCGCCGAGCGATAGGAGCGGACGAAGTCATCGCGATCCATGACTCGTCCAAACTTCAGTTTCA
>JAYVQZ010000175.1:0-8977 GCA_043776735.1 Deltaproteobacteria bacterium
GTTGTCGATGGCAAGAATGTTTTCCAAGGGACCATCGCCACGCCGAAATATCGCATTGAGCGTACGATAACGACTTCAAGCGAGCGGGCCTATGTACGCGACCGCATCATTAACACGACTCTTAGTGACGTCCACATCCGTGTTCATCATGTAACCAGCCTTCCCGTCTCTGCGGAGAACGCCTACATTAACGGCAATCCAAATCCGTTAGGTCTCCAAATTGCCGCCCAGCTCAATCCGACACTCTATATTCCCATGGGGGGATTTGGACTGGGCCTCGTGGCTGAAGACGACACCTTCCGCAGCCAGCTCGTCACTCATTATCTCTGCGGAAATCAGCTTTCTTGCAGTGGCACCATCCGAGGCGGAATTCGCACGGAACGACTCCTTTTATCCGGTGGCGCAAGCACCGTAATGGAGTGGTCGGGATACGCGATGCCCACCGGAGACTATTTCGACTTCATCAACCGAGTGCGAAACGACTGGAAAGTGGCAAACGCGACGATCCCAGGGCCGTACTGGTGGTTTTTCGACCAGCGCTATGACAGTCTCTCCAATTCGGAAATCGCGGATTTCGTCCAGCGCCTAGGCGTGGCTGCGGCCGTCACGCCGGGGGTTAACTTGGCCTCTACCCAACCTGGCTTACCTACCATTCTTGGATTAGGAACCGGCCCGCTCGATGACATCATGGCCCCAGAGAGGTTGCGCCAAGTCAGGCGAATGGAGCGTCTCAATTCAGTCGCGCCTTCCGTGCGCGTGCTGGCTTACAACCATTACTTTTATCAGTCGCCCTATTCCGACAACGGAACCAATAGTTTTCTCAATGATAGGATCACGAATGTTGACGGAACACCTTATACAGAGACATTTACCAACTCGTACGCCCGAGTTGCTGGCGTAATTCCTCAACTCTTTTCGATCGCCAATTCGGTAAGTGGAGTCTCAAATGCCTTTGGCTCTGCATTCAAGAGCTCACTCAATGTGCAGCTTGCTCAGTTTGGCGCCGACGGCATCTATTTCGACGAATCGGAATTCCCTGGAAGGCTCATTTCCAATCCCATCACCTACAATCAAGGGGACGGGTTCAGCGGAATCCGAAATACCACCACCGGTGCCATTACCAAGGTGGGTTATATCGCACGGCTGTCCCAGTCCTATCGCGATGCTCTAACTGATGATCTCCGAGCCGATGGGTACACCGTGCTGGCAAATCTACCACCTACGAGTCGACGTAATAACGCTGAAGGCTGGCTGCGGATTAGTGAGACGAGCAATCTTGAAAACGGAGGCAACTCACACCTTTACTCACCGCTGGCCCACCTCTACACCCCCGGTTCCTACACCATCATGGACATAAGGGATCGCCTTGAGATCGGCCTGCTCTTGGCCGTCACTTCCCCCGACGATAAACTGGGAGCAGTGGGCAAACTCTTTCCCATGACCCCCGTGGCAATCCACCGAGGACTTGTTGAGGGAGTCGAGCGAATTGTGACGTCCTACTCAGGCAATTTCGGCTGGCCTGGATCCTATACTGGTCGCATTTGGATCTACGACGAAAACGGAAATTTATCCGATAATAATCCGCCGCATATGCTGCTAAAGGGAAAGGTCTCAATTGAGGTTCCGCCCGGCGGTCTGGCCATTCTTGAACGAACTCAAGTTAGCATCCCTTTGGACAGACGAGACTGGATCGGTAGCGCGCTTTCCGATCTGTCGGGAATATCCGCCACTAACGCGAGCTATATCTATTGGCAGAAAGCCCTCGAGCGTGGAATGAGCCGATTCGCCGTTGCCAGAACTATGCTGCGGAGAAATCCGGCAGCGTGGGTATCATCGGCAGCGGCAGCCAACGCGGACGCTCTGCCTGCGTTAATTTTCTCCCATCTTCTGGACCGAATCCCCTCCAAACGAGAGCAACAACGAATGGAGGAAGAACGCACTGCTGGCACTTCGTTGATCGAACTCATAGCAGACGTCGTGGCCGGAGAAGAATACGTGAATAGGGCAGAAACTTTCTAAATTTGATCGCCAGCACTTTGGTACGAAACTAATTTCCTCTAATCCGATACTATGGGCCCACTTAACGGCTGCTTTTTGCCCTAAGGGGGATAGCGCCAGAAACGGTGAAAAGTTCTGCAAGGGCGGTAATGACCGATGGCCTGGAGTAACGCTTGGTAAGCGCGTGAAGGTCTAGCTTTAGAATCGCCACCTCTCCCCCGGCTGTTTCAATCACCAATTTCCCCAATTCAGCACGAAAGAGGGAGGTAGTGGTCGAAACCGAACGCAAAGACGGGACGGTTCCGATCTCGATGGCCCACCGCCCGCTTTTCTTGGTCACCAGGACCCACCCATTGCGCTGTTTCAGGCGGATTAATGAGTAGCTAGACATCAAATGAATCAATTTCCTTACTAGTTTTTATTGTAATTTTTTTTTCAGAGAAACGCATGGGAATGGTTTGGCCCCTTCCCCAAAAAATCGAGGCCTTGCCCACTTCAAAATTGGGAAAGAGCAAGTTGAATCCCAATTGTCCCCTGTTGCGCACCATCGGCTTTCCCCATATCACCGTGTGCATTGAGCTTCACACGCACCACCCCAGGGACGGGGTAGCTAATATCGAAATCAGGGGAGATGGCGATGTTGGATTTTTCTGTCTTCACATCTGAGTAACGAACGCTTGCCGATGTGATTATTTTTCCGGTTTTGTTAAATGGCTCGGTCCAATCAAAGGAACGAATGTACCCAATGAGCGCGCCCCCTCCTTGAATCACATGGTTTGGGCCAGTGAGACCTATGTCGATAACTTCAAGGCCCGAATTAAAAATGCGCATTCCCACTAGGATGCTCGCTTGGCGGTGTGGACCCTTCGGCACGTCGCTGGCGTAACAGAGGGGAATGTTGCCTGCGCCACCGCCGAATAATAGGGCCTTGGGTGCATCCCAGGAGGCAACTCTTCTGGTGAGGGGATCTTCAGAAATTTTTTTCCCACGGGTCGGGCTGCACGAATCACAAGGCTTTGCTGGGAAGCCGAACAGGTTGCTCGCAAAGTCAGAGTTCCCAAATGGCCGACTCCGTTAACGAGGCTATCGGTAACGTATTAGATCGACCCATCCCGAGTTTTTCGCCGAAGTCGCAAAAAACTATTGGCTGCTAGTTGTCCATTGGGAGACGAAGTGGTGTTGCAAACTATCGGATCGCTGGGATCCACATTAGCCTCCTTAAAAGTGGCATCACAATCAATTTGCTCCTGAAGGGTATTTCGAAGCAAAGCGAAGTCACCGGCGAGCTCGGTGTGTTTTACCGCTCTAAAGGTTCCGGTAAGAAACGTGCTGTGGGTGAGGACCACCACACTTCCTATCGCCGCCGCCATCATAACGGTCAGAAGAGACTCACCTCGATTTGATTGTACTCTCATGCTTTTAAGAATACTGGCGGATCGTTTCACCAACGCTACAGAGAGTAGCACGCCATACGTAACCGAAATCTAAGAAACATTTAAGCGGCTCGGCGAGTGGGAACTGCTACGCAATGAGGCAGGGAAAAGACGACTACCGCCCCCCAAGGTTTTGCTGAAGCACCTAGCGTGATGCTTCCGCCGTGAAGTTCTGCAACCGCCGCCATAATTGCCGAGCCCAAACCGATACTTGTTTCTGGTTTGAGAACTTCCAGGCCTTTGGGATTAAGCTGCCGTTTTCCAAAACGCTCCAATGCCTCTGGGGAAGGCCCGGGCCCGTCGTCGAATATTTCTACCATCCATGCCGCTGCGTTTTGAGTGAGTGAAACGTGAACTCGCTTTTTGGCAAACTTCGCTGCATTGTCCAGGGAGTTTCGAATGAGGCGGCTCAAAAGAGATCGGTCGCCATCTACGTAGGCCTCCTCTATTTTAATCGCCTCGAAAGTCCATTCCAAATCGTGTCTTCCCTTGGTTTCCCGTTTGCTACGGTGCTCCACTTCTTCTCCTAACAATTGGCACAAATCCTCTTTTGAAAAATCCACCCGGTAACTAGCCTCTTCCATTTCAGAAAGCGAGAAGAGAAATGTCACAAGGCGAGTGACATAATCTAATTCCTTGGCGACATCGCCAATCAGGGCACCACGTTTCTTTGGGCTGAACTTCCCATGGTATTCCGACAACGTTTCCACCATTAGATGTAGGGAGGTAAGGGGCGTTCTTAAATCGTGATTGAGTTCTTGCAGAAGAGACTTTCTCGCCTGATCGGCTGTCTTGAGTCGGCTCACGAGCAATTCGATAGTTTCGGCCATGCGATTAAAATTCACCATGAGCCCGCCAATTTCATCCACCCGGGTTACGGTAAAACGTGATTTGAGATTCCCCTCTTCAATGGCACTCATCACTCGCTTTGCCTGCCGAGCCTTGTAACGAAACGCATAGAGCACCGTTATGGTCGAGAGAAAGGCCACCGCAAAGATGTGCCAAAGCATGAAGTACTGGAGCCATTTGCCGATGCGTTTTGCTGACGTCGGCTTATTGAGGGCTACGGGCAAGTCATTCATCTCAGCGGAGATCAAATAACGAACGGGATTGGCGCGGAAAAGGGTTACCGAGTACGGACGGAGGGCGCCGACTTTTATATTGTGTAACGCCGGTTCCATCGGCACTTTAGGTAGCGTGGTTTCGTTCCAATAGGGGGGAAGAGCAACGGGCGTGGTGGAGGCGATTGTTTTTCCCTCACCATCAACAACCCACAGATTACCGGTAAAAGTGGAGCTTGAGTACCGAAGGGCTGCTAATCGTTGGAACTTCCGGGAAAGCACTTGATCGGTATCTTCAATCAGGCCTAGGGCAACTTCAATATTTCCGATGCGAACCATCGAGAGGATGTCGCCGCTAATAAAAGGAACTATCGACCAAAAGCTTGCTACCGAAAACCCCCAATAGGCTATCGCCAACGCAACACCGTGGCGCATCCATGAAGGGAATTTCACTTTTTCACCAAGCGGTAGCCGATTCCATATTCGGATTCGATAATAACTTTACCGGCACCGGCACCGGCACCGGCACCGGCACCAGCGAGTTTTTTTCGAATTCGTGATATCACAACATCAAGTGAACGGCTGTTAAGCTCCTGCCCGTTGTCGATCTCCTCCAGACACTTCTCTCTCGCCACGAGGTTTCCCCCGTGTCGGACAAGGTAGGAAAAGACTTCGAATTCTCCACGGCTAAGAGAGATCTCTTTTTCAAGGTATTTTGCTCGCCTTTCAGCCATATCAATCACGATGCCTTCGTACTGGACTTGGCGGCCCGCTTTACCGGAGCGGTCGATTTGGGCGCGCATCCGAGCGACCAATTCTCGGATCTGGAATGGTTTGCGAACGTAATCCTTGGCACCTAAAGAGAGCCCTTCTACAGCAGATTCTTCATCAGTCTTTGCGGTGAGAAAGATGACCGGAACGTCGATTTGAGCGTCCATCACCTCGCGGCAAAGATCAAAGCCACTACCATCGGGTAAATTGACGTCGAAAAGAAGAATGGAAAATCGTTCCCGCAACAATGCCTTACGCGCTTGAGAGAGTGTGATTGAGTGGGTCACTTTGAAGTTGGCCAGTTCAAGCCCGCTCTTCAAATGCTTGGCAAGAGTCTCATTATCTTCAAGTAAAAGAACGGTATCCACAGGCGGCTTCCTCCTCTGTCCTTTTCGACATTTTGGAGGCAAGGGATGAGGCCGTAGAGAAGGGGCCTTAGCCAGGCGGTTTTGTTTGGCTTGACTCATAGTGTCGCACCCAACTAACTCAGCGACCGTGCCGTTTTAGTTTCCCCATTTCGTCCGCCGGTATTTGGCTGTTGTAATCAGTTACTTGCATTCCGGGGAGCGGTTTTCCTATTGAGGGGTAGTTCGAATTACCAACGGAATTACTTATCACTGCGGCAACTAGTGCTAGCGTGAAAATAGTGACCAGAGAGGCATGGGACCGCAATCGGGGATTTGTATTCATGTCCTCTATAGTAGGAGAAGAAAGTTTCAAAATGGTTACTGACTCCTGACCCCTAAATTTTCTATTTTTTTAGGGCAAAACTGTAATGTTTTTGAAACATTCTGCATTTACGATGGGACATGAATGGGAAAATCGTCGAGGATTATGGAATCAACCACGGGAAATTCAGTGAAAATCACCGCAATTGCTTTAACGCTTTCCTTAGCAATCTTATTCAATATTTCAGCAACGGGAGATCCGTCCCAATGCACTTGGAGATTAATATCAAGTACCACTAGCCCCGGAATTCCCGATCCTGCCGCAGATTATTATTGGTTCAATACCACGATCACCAAGCAGACCGCATTTGTATTAACGGGATCGACCCTTCCCACGACCGGCTATTTTGCTGTCGCTGCCTACGTGAATGGCGTCCCCCTAAAACATTTACCCGACTATAAAATCGTAACCAGCTCTGGGGAAAATCCCTACCCTGCTCCAGGAACCATTGCGTCGACCCCGATGGGAACGGCGACCCCGTATTCGTTCTCAATAGGGGCACCCCACTCATCCCCAAATTACTTTGCCATCCCTCCCGATGCGGTTGGCAAACAAATTGAAATCGCGTTGCGGTTTTACTCACCCCATATAGATCTCGTATTGCCCAATCTGACGAGTGCGGATGCTAGCACCGGCGCGCCAACTCCTTGCCCAGCGTACGAACTATTAATGGTGGACCTCTCCTTGCTTTCTGGTTACACCGCAACTATTGCCCAAATCAATGGCGAAGAAATTCAGTTTGTCAGAGTGGCAGGCGCTGGCCTGTATCCCGATGCTGATGGGTATTTGGGGGCGGCGATGAAGTACGGCGTCACTCTCATCGCGTTTCCCAAACCTCCCTTCCCTCCCTGTGTCGGAAACGGCTGTTTTCTGGATAGAAGAAATGGTCCCGCCTATAGTTCTTTGGTGGCGGCAAATTTTATTACGGTCACCCAGTCGTCTGTATCTGATCGTAACCTCAGCGCCGACGCAGAAGGTGTGGCCTACCTTGCAGTAATTCCGCCGATCCTAGGCATTAACCCAGGGGTGGCCGCGGCACTTAAGCGAAATGGCTTTAGCTCGATGAATTCCCAGTTAGCGGGAAACACCTATTTTGCCCACCGACAGAAGGTGACATCCTCCGACTACCGCAATTCGTTTACTAAAGTTCCCAGTTACCCGCCGACGCCCCCTGCCCATCCCGAGCGGTATGCCGCTGCCCGCTTTATCGATGCTGCCCCCGTCGCGGTCTATTGCAATCCAAACCCAAATATGCTGAGACAATGTATCGAGGCCGCCAAAGGCCGCCTTCGCACGCTGCGTGCCAGTTACGCGGCGATTCGGGCTGGGGGGGAAACTCTAAACTGATCTCAGTTGCCTAATTGTCTTTAATGCCGCCGACGCCCACGACCAATTTGGCGGGTCACACCGTCACCTAAGGGAAAAGCATTTGCTTCGTTGTAGTCCATCCCATGGGACGTAAGAGATCCGCCAGACCAACTAGCGGTATCCGCCTTGAAATAAGGATATCCCGCAGAGCTGTGACACGGTACTAGATGCCCTTGAAATTCGTAGGTATCGCATTCCGATGATTCAACTAGTCCGGTGCAATAGCCGTCTCTCTCTTCCCAAACGGGAAGGAATTAGCATGTAACTTTTTTGTAAGACTTTCCCATTACTCTAAGTGCATGGGCATTTTTGGATATCAGGATTACAAAAGTTTTCTCCTCGAGCGCATACACAACCTCCCTAAGAAGGGGAGGGGTGAAATGCAGCGGATGGCCTACTTTCTCAATGTGCATCCTACGCTAATAAGCCAAATACTTCGTGGCCCTAGGGATTTAAGCCCAGAACAAGCTCTAGAATTTTCCCAATACTTTGGGCTGACCCGATCGGAGACGGAGTATTTTCTCACGCTAGTAGAAATCGAGCGGGCTGGCTCCTTACGCCTAAAATCATTTCTCGAATTACGACGGAATCGATTACAAGAAAAAACCGCCAATAGGTCGCCCTAGGGTTCTGTCCGAGAACTTGTACCAGTCGTGTCAGTGGTCGAGGGTTGTCTGGAACCCTGTTTCTAGACAGCTGATCCGAGCAAGCAGGGTTGTTTCGCGAAAATTTGGGAGGCTGATTTATGCGTAATTTGTTTTATCTTTTATTTTTAGCTCTGGTGTTATGTTTAGTTTGTGTTCCAGCTCACGCTGAGCAAGCGAAAAAACACGAGGGTAGGGCGGCGCCGTTTATTCGTGCAAGCTCTAATCCAGCTCCTCCGCGAACTAGACGTATTCTTTCAGATTACACGAGCTTGAAAATCTGGACTGTCTCTTGCAGCTCTAGGGGCGAAGGGGCATTACGTTGAATATCCAATTTTTCACACTTATTTCAGTGTTGTTACTTTCATCGTATACACTTGGGAATGACTGTAACGAGGCTTTTCAGAAAATATACGAGGTCGAGAGCCGGTATCTCAAAGTTAAAGCTACCTTTGAAGGCGACTCCGGTGACCTCAATAGTGTAGGCAAAGTTACAAATTTTCAGCTTTCCTATACACCGCCCAGCTTACCTTTCCACCCTATGCGGGTTATCTATGGCAATCGACCCATTCAAATGGATGGGAATGACGTTTTAGCGGAAGCTCACCACAACAGCCAAAATAGCGGAAAATTCCGTTCACCGCCTACTTTGGAAATTGGTCGTGTAGCAAAAGATCCTTCAATTATAAGCATTTCATCTGACAACCGAACTTTGGGAGATTTTCCTTTCAATCGCCTGGCGATAAACCTAAAAAACTATCGATTTTCTCCCAGTAATCCCGGTGATGGTTCAACTTTTGTCCAGGGACTTCTAAGTTATTTCCCGGTTTTTCAACCAAAAGGAAAGTGGGGCGTTGAGGCAGCGTCCTTAAATGACCCGCAGAATTCAAATCGAGGTAGCCTAGTGCCGGTGCGAGCATTTGAGCGCCATGAGTGGGACAACTCGAGAGAGCGTGACGAAATGATGCGCCGG
>JAYVQZ010000176.1:0-2319 GCA_043776735.1 Deltaproteobacteria bacterium
GCAACTTACCGTTCCGTTTTCTAATCAAGAACTCTATTTTTGTGTCGATAAGACTTAAAGCACGTCTTCGGGCAGCGAATTTATGCCTATCAATTCAAAATCGTTTCAAGGAGCCTATGATCGCTAATGAGCAAACGGAAAAGCCAGCGAATATTATTGCGGGATTTTGGATACGAGTCGCCGCCGACGCTATCGACTTTATGTTTCTTTGGTTACTCGCTCTGCTCTTAAGTTTATTTATGGAAGGCTGGTTCCTTAAACTAGGAGAAAACGGCATTTGGTTTGGATTTCTGATTTCGCTCGCCTATTTCGTTCCGACCCAAAGTAACTTTGGAAACGGCCAAAGCCCAGGCAAACGCCTGCTACGGATTCAAATCGTGCGCGTTGATGGCCAGCCGCTGAGCCTAGCAAAATCTTTTTCGCGCTATTTGGCCATCGCTATCGTTACCTATACAGCACTCTTTACCGGCATAGTCACCCTGGCGGTTGGGTCAAAGTGGGCAACATTGGTCGATTCGATAATGGGAACCCTTTGGATTATCGGCTTTGTCGGATGCTACCTACTGATACCTTTGCATCCATTAAAGCGCGGCTTACATGACTTAATCGCAGGCTCTATCGTGGTATATCGAGATCGATTCAATGCAAGCACAATTGCCGCTTTGAACGACCCGGCAAAAACAAGAAAAGCGTATGTCATTTTAGGCGGCATCAATGCGCTTACGATCGCCTTAGGCGTCTGGGCCGCGTTAACGGTCCTTAAGCACGCCCCGTTTGCGGCAATGCGGGAGATTCAGGCGAAGCTCGAGTCCACCGGAAAGTTTCGCCTCACCAGCGTGACGGACAACACCTCCACTAACAACTCGGGGACTACTCGCTCGATTATCGTTCAAACTCATGTGGATGGTCCCTTCAACCAAACCACGCGGAACTTGCAAGCCTCTTACGATCTTGCGTTTCAGACTATTCGCGAGGGACTTCCTTCGAATTCTTCCTACAATAATCTGCGAGTAGGGCTTAGGATGGGTTACAACCTAGGCATCCGAAAGCACTATGTGACCTTATTCCAAGACGAGAATCCAAATAAAATTGGAGAGCGAAGAGACGCGGGCTCCCGCATCAACTTCTAAAGAGCTCACATGAGGGTATCTGGTCCGTAAAACAACCTTAAAGATGGATGCCGCCCGAGACTTCGAGGCGCTGACCGTTTACCCAACCGAGAGAATCGGAGACAAGCGCTGCGATCGCCGGCCCGATATCATCGGGCAGACCAACACGGCCCAAGGCAGTTTGAGAGCCGATGAGACGGTTCAATTCCTTGTTATCCCGCACCATGCCACCACCAAAGTCGGTTTCGATAGCTCCCGGAGCGATCGTGTTTACAGTAATTCGGCGAGCGCCAAGTTCTTTGGCAAGATATCGTGTAAGAACTTCAATACCGCCCTTCATGGCGGCGTAGGCAGCGTAGCCCGGCAACGAGAAACGGGCCAAACCAGAGGAGAGATTCACGATACGTCCCCCATCGGCAATCAACGGAAGCAGCTTTTGTGTAAGGAAAAAAGTTCCTTTCAGGTGAATGTTCATCAGCTGATCAAACTGTTCTTCCGTTGTGTCCATAAACGGGGCATAAACGCCTGTGCCGGCATTGTTCACCAGCACATCAAAGTGGTCTCGACTCCAAGTTTCCTTCAAAGCGCCCTTCAACCTCTCGGCGAACGATGAAAACGTCTTTGCTTGTGAAACATCAAGCTGAAGTGCCCTGGCTTTTTGGCCCATTGTGCGGATCTGCTCCACTGCTTTTTGAGCTTCCGTTTCGTTGTTATGGAAAGTGAGCACCACGTCCACACCGGCCTTCGCCAAATGAATGGCAGCATTTCTTCCCAAACCACGACTGCCACCGGTAACAAGCACAATTTTAGTCACAAATTCTCCTTACAAAGATCGTTAGCAACGACAACTTCAAATGCCAATACAGAAAACGTTTCCGCCTTCGGTTCGCCTTATCGAACGAACAACGGCACCGCGCCCGTCAAAAGCAGTCCCGTTAGAAAGATGACGGCTGAGCCCAGCGCCCAGGGGAGTGTGAATCTTTGGTGCGAAGCAAAATCCACTCCTACAAGTCCCACTAACAAATACGTAGAGGGAACCAAAGGGCTCAAAAGATGAACCTGTTGCCCGAGTATCGACGCTACGCCCACCTGAGTTGCGGTAAACCCATAAGAAATGGCTACTTTCGAAAGGACCGGTAATATTCCAAAATAGAACGCATCGTTAGACATAAAAAATGTGAACGGAATGCTGAGCAGTCCCACGATCACC
>JAYVQZ010000177.1:0-2299 GCA_043776735.1 Deltaproteobacteria bacterium
GCATCAACATGGCGGAAAAACCACCCGACATATTGGCACCGTCGTAATGGTATCCAGTCCGATAGTTTTTATTGACCGTTATCGTCGAGTAAGGAGTCCCGGAAATTATCCAATCGGGGTGAACCTTGTTGGCAGTTTCGTTTTGGACGCCCCACTCTTCGGGAGAATGCGAACGGTGCGTATCGGAAACCGCCGAGAAGAGGTCTTGGACGGCGTCCCATTCCTTCGGATAATGTTGGTTCCAAGAACATAGGCGACAATACGGTATTCTAGGATACCGGTCGTAAAAACCAATGACGCCAGAAGTCACCTCCTCCGAAGTTTCAGTCGTCTTGCTTAAAGAGCCGTCGGCCCGAGTTCTCTGCTTGGCCTTCATGGCGGAGGATGATCCACGATTGTTGGTCTTCAGGTTTATTTCTCTTATGACCGGCCAAGCTTGCAAACATTTATCTAATGGTATCGCACCTTTAACTAGCGTGGCGATGTGTCGACCATTTTGGTCAACCACTCGGGAAGACTGGTCGTAAACAATTTCGTAATCGGTTTCGTCTGCAAGTCGACCTATGAATTCTTCGGACTTTTCTTTTCCGATATCAACCGTCGATACGATCGTCTTCATAATTCCGAAACGACCTTCCGCACAGCAAATGCTACAGCGTCCGTAATGTTGTCGATTTTAAATTGAAGTTTAACTTTTTGAATGTCGTCCTCAAATTGTTTGTGGTTCACCTCATTGAAAAGAAGTTGCACCATCTTGATGTATGACGAAGCCACACGACTATTTGATCCGTCCGATAGCGAACCTTTCGCACCCGAAAGGGGGTCGTCTAAATCGGAATTTTTAAAAAACTCTTCGGTAAAAGCGGCCATATCTATTTCAGGAAAATGGTAGTTAACCGAAAGATATTCTGGATCTATATCGGTTTCTGCAAGGAATGCTGCCAGTCCTTCCGGGGTAACACGCCCATAAACCGAGGCCAGTCCAAGTAGTTTCTTCTTGGCCTGCTCTAGATTTTCCGCCTGAACAATTGAAACAGGCACTTCCGGTATTTCCCAACCCTCTAACTTCATCCGAGCAAGCGCGCGAAGCCTTTGGTGGCCATTCAAAACAAAAGATTTTTCGCCATTCCTCCAAATCGAAATAGGCTCAGAAAATCCATTTTCGATTATTTGAGATCGCAATCTCGAATAGTCTTCCAGAGCTAGCGATTTAAGTTCACCCTGTAATTCCGTCATCGCCTCTAAAGGCAGTTTGGTCGCGCCTTGGCACGTTATTTCTACTTTCACTTACATGCCTTTTCAAATCTACGTTTTAACCGCTCGGCTTTTACCGCGACCTGATCCGCAAGTTGCGTCCACCCTAACGCCCTAAGTTCGTATTCTTCGGTCGTCAATTTAATGATTACTTTTGCTAACTCGACTGCCGTCATAACCGCACCTTCCGGGTTGCTATGTCGGCGACAAACCGCTTGAGGGCGTAGCGGGCCATCCGGCGGTCGGTCTCCCGCATCTTCTGAAACCGGTAGACGTTACGGACGTACCAGTGGTCGGCGAGCTCGACCCGAAAGCGTTCCATCTCCTCGATGGCGTTTTTAACAAGGTCAAACCCGTCCTCGGACAGGATCGCCCCGATTGTCGGCAGGTAGGCGACGAACGCCTCCCAGATCTTATCGCGGGAGATCGGTTCGATGGCGGGACGGCGGATTACATTGGTCGTGGTTTCGCTGGTCATTAGTTACCTTTATCCTATGTTTTGTTGATTGCCAAATTGTTAAAAGAAATCCCCATCTTTATCCTCGGTCGGTTTCAAGTTACCGGGGTTAGAAATCTGATCGAGGACGTTCCGGTCGGCGTCGTACTTTAGCCAGACGGTCGAGGCCACCCCGTCGCGTTCGGGCACCCGGGCCTTTTCGACGTCGATCCGGCGTAGCCGACCGTGGGCGTTAACGGTGAGGTAGTTGTCGGCGTCCTGGAGTGCCGACGAAAACCCCTTCTGATGTCCCGAGTTTACCTTCTCGTTACGGTCGACCTTCTTGGGCTGCCAGACGACGATACCGTGGGCGTTGTACTTCTTACAGATTTCCGATAGCCGGCCGTAGGCTTTCGACTTGACCCGAATCCCGTCGGTCGAGTCGCCGGTTAGGTAGTCCCAGTTATCCATGACGAGGAGGCGGTAGCCGTCGGCGGCCATCTTTTCGAGCCAGTCGATCGTCCGTTCGATCTTGACGTCTTTGCCGAACATGTTTGCGACCTTTAAGAGGGCGAGTAATTCCTTGCGCCGTTCCGGTTCGTCGACGTG
>JAYVQZ010000178.1:0-2298 GCA_043776735.1 Deltaproteobacteria bacterium
GCGGGTCGTCGTGAGAGCACGCTCCATTCAGCACTGCAGCAGTCTTACTTACTTTAAGAGCGTAGTTATCGAAAACGGCTGAGACTCCCAGGCCTTAGCGGCTTGAGAGATCGAGGGAATCGAGCGTGGCCCAAGCTCAACCGCCCATTGCCCAACGTTTTTACATGTGTATGCCGCAGATTGTTTACACTCAGTGTTCACCGCTTCATTCCCCGTAAAACGGATTGGCATCACCCTTGCTCATACAGGCCGTGGGTTGTGTTGAGTTGGTTCATGGAGGACCCGATGAAATATTTGTTGTTAAGCGGTTTTTTGGCTTTGTCTCTGTTAAATGCTTGCGGTTCAGGTATTCCCTTGATTGAGTCGCCTGCCGATGGAGCAAAGTTTAATATTGATTCGACAGCGTCTATCGACGTAACGCTGGTCAATCAGGACTATGCCAATACGCAGATTATGTTTCGAGGAATCGAAGCGGTGCCCGATTTTCAGTGGAACCCTTCGGCCGGCGCTCCTGCCAGAGCCTACAAGGTACCAAATGGGGCCGGCGGTTTTAGCCAGTGCACCGCACAGAAACCTTGCACAGTTTTCGTTATCGCCATTCGCGGCGACCAAAAAGACTTCCGTACGATTCAGTTGTTCCGATAACCGAAGTTCGTTGCTTCTACTATTGGTGAGAGCAAAGTTAAGAATCTGACTTGATTACGGCAACTGGTACTTATCTCTGAGCATGGTTAAAACCTGCGCTACAGGTGGCGCGCTGTTGTAAATGAGAACCTCGGTGATTTCCCACGGGGATTGTGACCCCTGGGAATCTATCCCGCCCAGCCAAAACCTATTGGTTCCGTTAAAAGCGGTAATGGTGTGGCTAAGTCCATTGGAAAAACCTTTATAGGCTCCATACAACGCTCCTGGCGCACCCGTAAGAAAAAGCTCATTAAGAATTCCCCATTCCGTTGGACTTCGATTGGATAGAATGGGAATCCCAATGCTTTGACTTAATCGCTTCACATTCAATCCGGCACCGTCCATTCCGTCTGGGAGAGATAGTGAGGCCAACGTGGGCGCCGATAGACAGTCGATTCCATCAGTTAGGCAAACCAGTGTCGTAGGGGCAGAAGATAGCCGACGTGCCACGATGAAAATAGCATGGTTCCCATTGACCAGTGGACTATCCGCGAGGAGGAATTGTGCGCTAAACGGCAGCAGAACCCTGGGGTGCCCATTGGGACCTCCCGTTAAAGAAATGGTGGGAGCATTGCCCGAATAGCTTAGGGCTAAACTCGGTGAAGCCGTCCCTCGGTTGTTCCAAAAATCCGCTGTACTCAGTGCCGTCCCCTCCGGCCTATTGGCAAACGCACTTGCACTAAACCAATACTTCAGAAGTCCCAGCGAACTAGGATCCACAACATCGATCTGGCCATCTGCCGTGGAACCGGCACCGTCGGTGACTCTCACCGGAATCTGCCCCACCGTTGGCGGAGCACTATAAAGACCTGCGGCGCTAAGAGCGCCAGAACTGGCGCCAGTGGCGACTAAATCAAAACGGTAGGGAGGCACCCCTCCTAACGCCTGCATTTTATAGGAGTCGCCAATAAACATCGTTAGCGGCGAAATAGGCAATCTAAGCTTGCCCGTTCCTTGGACCGCGTCACACGTGCGTAGGTCAACGGCAGTCCCCGCCACATAGTGATTGCTCACCCGAACGGTTGCGGCCTCTCGAATATCTTTACTCGTACGTCCTAATTCGTAGATCCCGACTACTGAGGCTGGCAAAAGCCCTTTACGATTGGCAATGAGTAGCTCAGACACCGTTTCGGTGGGGCACCCTCCGGTCGTAACAATTCCCATCACTTGAACGGTGCGTTTGTTTCCCGTGGGCAGGGTAAGAGAGAAATCAACGTACCTAGCGGAGGGGATGGCACTCACCTTGGTTGAAATTCCCGGGTAGGGGCAAAGCCCGCCATCGTATATTTTTTTCCAATCGGCCGTCTGATTAAGAGGATCCTGAGAGGAGATTCCTTCTCCGGTTACCATCACGCCGAGACATTGAAATTCAGAGGGATAGCTAGGGCCTCCAAAGCGCAGACGAAGAGTCGTTTGATGAGGTTGCAAGGAGCATCCCCAAAAAAGGCCGCTAGCTACGATCACCAAAGCGCAGAAGGCAGTAAAGAATTTCTTTTCTAAATAGAAAAATTTCACAGCGCTAAATTCTAACTGTTTGGCGCACCTGCGGCTCCTCTTATTTTTCGTCTGTCGCAGACAGTCGAATTTTTATTGTGTAGTGCGTTAGTTTTTATC
>JAYVQZ010000179.1:0-2295 GCA_043776735.1 Deltaproteobacteria bacterium
CTGTAAAATCTCAACCGCGCTGTTTGGCTCATCTGGATTTACTAAAAAACCTGGTGCTCTAGAAAAAATTTCTGACTCGCCGCCACGGTTGTGCGTGACCACCGGCAATCTGGCCTGCAAGGCCTCCACAAACACAACTCCAAAGGATTCTGGATTTTGGTGCAGTTGGCAGTAAATATCTGCGCCGGCAAAAAAGGGAGAGACGTCTTTTTGCTGCCCCCAAAACTTCACTCGCGATTCTAGGTGCAACCCCTCGACAAGTCTCTTAAGCGCACTTTCGTAAACCTTTTCTCGAGCACTCTGGGCTCCTCCTACAACCCACAACTGCCAGGCATCGCGGGTTCCCAACTGGGCAACCGCCCTCAGAAGCTCTCGGTGCCCCTTCCCTTCGTACATCCTGCCCACTTGAAGAATGACCTTTTCCCCGCTCTTGACTCCACTCTGCTGGCGAATGGTTTTGCGAAGCGACTCCTGATTTTCCCGTTCTTTCAAAGGGACCAGGCAGGGCACAGTCTCAAATCGGTCGGCACTGAGAATGTTCCGACAAAGATTCGTTACAAAAATACTGGGAGCTATCACTAAGGAAAAGTGCCGTTGTGAGGCCAGCCAAGCCAGTAGATCCCCGGGAGAGGGAACATCGTTGACCCACAAAACCACCGGAACCTTTAGGCCCCCTGGCAAAAGGGCTGAAGCCTGCCAAAATCCATGAACAACAACAAGGTCGGGATTTTGCCGGTCGATTATCTCCTTAACTTGCCGCCTGGATCGACAAAGGGACCACGGTCGGGAAAAGCGAGGTGGAGAAGGAAGGAGCTCAAAGGAGATTCCCCGTGCGGTAAGCCCCTGGGAAAAGGCCCCCTGCCAAGCAAGAACAAACCCGTGATGCCAGTCGGGAGTCACCTCCCGCGCTGCCGTCATCCACGCCAGAAGGGAGGTCTCTAGGCCTCCAAATAGATTGCCGCTATGAAGATGCAAGACATTCACCGGCTTATTATCGTCGATACAGCCCGGGCTTGCCAGAGCCGATGTATGGGATAAGTTGCCCCCATGACAGCAAGTAAAACAGAAATAGCGACTTTGGCTGCCGGTTGTTTTTGGGGTGTGGAAGAGCTCTTACGATCCATTCCCGGTGTTTTAGACACCCAAGTGGGATACACGGGAGGCTCGACCCCCAATCCCGTTTACGAGCAGGTAAAGCAGGGAACGACCGGACATGCCGAGGCTATTCAGATTGAGTTTGATCCTGCCGTTTTAACTTATGAAGATCTGCTGCGTTTATTCTTTCGCCTTCACGATCCTACGACTAAAAACCGCCAGGGAAACGATGTCGGCACCCAGTACCGGTCGGCCATTTTCTTTCATTCCGATGCTCAAAAAATGGCGGCCGAAAAAGTAAAAACTGACGTGAATGCGTCGGGGAAGTGGAAAGATCGGGTTGTGACCGAAATTATTGCGGCAAGTCAGTTTTACAGTGGCGAAGACTACCATCAGAAATACCTGAAAAAAAATCCGCTCGGTTATACCTGCCACTTCTGGCGTGAATAATCGGCAAGCGCCAGACATTCTAAGGATGCTAAGATCCGACAATGCGTTCGTCTCTTTTTCTTTTGCCCGTGTTTTTTATTTTTTGTCTAGCCAGCCAAAGCCCCGCGGAAACCGATCGGCTCTTTGTGAACTGCCAACCTAAAGCCTTAGAACTCAAGGTCAGGATAAAAGCCGAGTATTGGAAAAAGGAGATCGAAAGCCGTTGGTGCCTAGGCAAGCGCTCAGGGCGATATCCCTTGGTGATCTCATGTAGCCCCGGCAGCACAGGCAACTCCCACCTCACCACGTTTAGTTTTGACACCCCGCTCCTGGTGAGCCAGGCAAAGGTGGATATCGATCCCAGTGTCGATAGCGTCTGGGACAAAGGGCTCCCCCACGGACTGGCGCACGCCATACTTCCCACCTGTTTTCCCGGCCAGGTTCCCGTATTGGATATGCCCGGTTGGATCTTGGAAGGTCTGGCTGAGTCGATTGCCGATGGAATTTGGGACGATTACCAGAAAGCTTTTGGGAAAAGCGGTGCGAAAGGGTTTCAGAAACTTGAGGATCTCCTTTTTACCGAGAGTCGAGAACTGACGTTTCTCACCCAAAGTGGACTTTTTGTAAAATACCTCACCGAGACCCTTGGGCCGCGCGCCAAATTTATACAGTTCGTTTCTGACTTAGGTTTCGATCAGGCTCCCAAAAAATCCCTCGAAGCTCTTGGCCAATACGTTCGAACCTTTAAAAAAAACTACCAGGTGAGTTTGG
>JAYVQZ010000180.1:0-8824 GCA_043776735.1 Deltaproteobacteria bacterium
GTTATTGCAACCACAGAAAATTCGGCCGAACCGGCTACGTGTTTTTACGCTAGGTACCCTCGTGATTGGATTGGTTGTGGCTACCTCGTATGGGGCCCAGCAGTTGGCGGGAAAGCCAGAACTTGCTAAGCCCGCCCCGGGGGTTGTAGTTACGGATCCTGCCATTCAACAAATTGCTGAAACCGCACTGACGGCAGCCCTTAAACGGCACAAAGCCAGTTTGGGATTTGTCGTCGTTGCCGATCCCATGACCGGGCGCGTGCTGGCAGTTGCCAATGAAGATCGTGTCGAAAAACAATCCGAAAGGACACCACATTGGGCCCTCTCTCTGCAGTTTGGCCCCGCATCGATTATCAAGGCAATTGTGGCCGCATCGGCGGTAGAAAATAAAAAAACTACGTTTGCCTCGGTGCACGACTGCGAAAAGAGTCGCTACGAGTGGAATGGTCAGGTTTATCAGGATTGGAAGGCTTTTGATAAGCTGAGCACCGCGGACACCGTGGTTCACTCTAGCAATATATGTGGAATCAAAGTGGGACAAACGCTGGGGGCCAGGGGACTTGCCGAGACCTTAAAAACCTTTGGATTTGGTGTCGGAGGAACCGCTGACGGATTTCCTGAGGCCCGACCCGGCGAGATTCGTCAGCCTAAGGAGGGGGAGGATTCTGCCTACGTAGCGACGGTTTCTACTGGATACGACGGGGGAAGTTATGTAAGTCCCTTAGAACTCGTCCAGGCCTTTGGGGCGATCGCTAATGGGGGAAATTTATTAAAACCCCAATCTAACGCGTCGGCCACTCCCCAAGTCCTTCGAAGGGTTTTGTCGGAAGAGACCGCAAACGAAATGAAAGAGGTCTTAGCCGATGTGATGGTTCACGGAACCGCCCAGAAATCCGCAAGTAAGATCTATCGATTGGCAGGAAAAACAGCCACCGGTTATAGCCGCACGCATGTCGGGCACGACACCCTTGGCGGGGATTCCAACATGGCTGGGTTCATCGGCTTTGGCCCTGTCAATAAACCTCGCCTTGTTATTCTGGTGATCGTCGAAAACCCCACCGATAGGAAGGGGGTTCACGGTGCCGTTCATGCCGCTCCGGTATTTCGGGAGGTTGCGGAAAGGACTCTGCGTTATCTAAAAGTGGCGCAGCAGTAGATCCCATGGGTTTGATGAGGGCGAGTGAACCATTCACTCGCCCTTTTTTGCCTCTGATTTCCCAAAAGGCAGTAATTTTTCACATGGTGATGGCATAGCGCCCCTGAGTTTGGTACCCCCATGGGCATGAATCATCATAGCGCTTGGGCGTGGGTAGGCTTCAATGGGTTCGTACTTCTCATGCTGGCCCTCGATCTTGGAGTGTTCCACCGTAAGGTTCACAAAATCGGCTTTAAAGAGGCAATGGCCTGGACGTTAGCCTGGGTCACTCTGGCCGTGTTGTTTAGCATCGGGGTCTATTACTTCATGGGCCACGAGCCGGCATTGCAGTTCCTAACTGGCTACATTATCGAGAAGTCGCTTAGCGTGGATAATATTTTTGTTATCCTGATGATCTTCACCTATTTTCGGGTGCCCGATAAGTACCAGCATAAAGTCCTGTTTTGGGGGATCTTAGGGGCGCTGGTCATGCGCGCCATTTTCATCGTTGCAGGCGTGGCGCTCATCGAGCGTTACCATTCGATAATTTATATCTTTGGAGCTTTTCTGGTTTTTTCGGGGATTAAGATGGCCCTTCCGCAGAACGAAGAACCCGATTTAAAAAATAATTTAGCCTTGAAACTATTGGGCCGTATTTTGCCTCTGACGTCAGAGTATGATTCCGCTCACTTCATGGTAAAGAAAAAGGGAAGGACCTATGCCACACCACTGCTTGCTACTTTGGTAATGGTGGAAGTGACTGACCTTATTTTTGCCGTGGATTCCATTCCCGCCGTTTTGTCGATCAGCTCCGATACGTTTATTGTGTACACGTCGAACGTGTTTGCCATACTTGGGCTTCGATCTTTGTATTTTGCCGTCTCTGGATTGATGGCTATTTTTCATCACTTAAAATACGGCCTAACGGCGATCCTGGTTTTTGTAGGCGCTAAAATGCTTTTGACGGATATCTATAAAATTCCCACTCTAGTAGCACTTGGGGTAATTGTGGCCATTCTGTGTGGAGCTATTTTCGCGTCGCTTTTGTTTCCTGAAAAAACCAAAAAGTCTTCTAAAGCGGGCGCTAACTAAGTCTCAGGCAGGGCATTTCCCATTCATTTCCAGCCCTTGGTTCCCCTGTTCCCTATCGTAGGAATTGTAGACAAAGAAAACCCTCTGGTTACGAGAGTTTGAAGACAAACCAGTCGTAAGTAGAGAATGCGTCCTGTTCTGAATTCTATAAGAATACCAATTTTGAGCCTAAATATTACTTGCGCTTAGAGGAACTTAATGGCCGCTAGCGTGCATTTCTAAGTACCAGCATATTTCTTTTTATTTCAGCTTAGGAGGGGCAGGCATGAGGTTACATCGCAAAAGTAAAGTCTCCTATTTTCTCGCTCTTGCTCTCACTGGTGTCTCTCAATGTCAGAGCCTATGTTTTGCTGATCGCGTAAATGCCGGAAACACTGGTAGCTTCAACGCAGGCGTTGGAGCGGGATTGGCCGAAGCAAGGGCAGAGGCAAAGTTTCGTCAAGCCACTACTGAGAAGGACCCCGAGAAACAAAAACGCTTAATGAATGAGGGAAATCAGGAGTTGCAACAGGCCAAAGCTATGGACCAAGCGGCCAAGGGTTGTCAGGCCGCTGCGGATGCAGCTAGTAGTGAAGGAAGTGGTATGCCACCGCCCGGGGCACCTCCAGCACCGCCTAAGAGTGAGGACAAGGCGCAGGCTTCTACCACGCCCCCTTCGGTTCCTAGTCCCTCGCCTGTTCCCACGCCGGTACCGGTTCAAGCAAGTGCCCCTAAAGATTCTTCTCAAGACAACGACGTTGCCGACGAGATTGCGAAATTGAAGTCGGAGGCATTAGCGGCCAGAACCAAATCTCAATCCACTCAACCGTCAGCCACGGACTTCGCGGTCGCGGCACTTGAGAAAAAAACGGCCGACCAAATTGCCGCCAATAAATTAGTTGCCGTGCAGTCTGCTAAAGCTCTACCCACAGGAAATCCTTCCGATGCTCAAACCCAAATCGCCTCAGTGACCAAACCGCTGTCCAACAGCGAACGAATTACCTCGAGCCAGATGGTAAGTACCTCCCAACGCTTAGATGCCGCTAGAGCCATTCGTTCGGGTCTTTGAAAGCCGAACCGTGCGTTCCGTTTTGGATTCCGATCTCTGAGGCCAACAGGTCTGGCGGTCTCAATCGTTCCCGCTGCCGTGGCTGGGCGAGAGAGGCACCGGTAAAAGTTGCTGTCGCGTTCCGTTGGGACTTGTGACAAATCATCTGGACAGGATCTTCTAGGCGATTGAGTCGTGCCAGTTACTTCAATGTCACTCAAGAGATTTATATGCCCCTATTTTTACAATGTAGGCAGATCAAGCTCGCGGCTCCAGCGGTACCACTTTTCACAATCCGCCTCGGCATCGGTAATCTTCACCGGCGGATGAAACTCTAACTTCACTCTAATTCGCGGCTCATTCAAAAGATGCCAAAGGTGCGGCACAAACGCGTCGTCGTCGATATAGGCAGCGGTCCTCATTGGCAGATAAGTCAGGCGAAAGGGTTGAACCGTAATTCCGTGCGTTTGTGCAATTCGAAAGGCCCCCCATCTCCAAGGTTTCTTTTCATTGATACAGGTGGTTCCTGACGGGAAAACAGCGACGCTTTGTTTCCCCGTGGTGATGGCCTGAGCAACCAGTTCTCCGGTAACTTCTCGCGATTTCTTTGAGTCTCGATCAACCAACACGACACCGACGGCTCTACAGGCATCTCCAAAGATTGGCCAGTATCCGACCTGTTTCTTAGCGACAAAAACTACAGGGGCGTAGGCCATCAAAAGAGGAATGTCGATGTAGCTGATGTGATTACCGAGAAATAGCATTGGCTCGTCAGTCGCTGGTTCACCCACCACCTTTACAGAGACGTGAAGGAGCTCAAGCATTCTTAAGCCCCAGCTCAACGTGTGCCCCCGGAGAGCCTCTTTGGAAAGCCGGTTCTCTTTTGCCTCCCGATTCATTTCGATCACGTGCCGCCACGTCACACCGAAGATTTTTCCCAAGCGTTTTAAATTATTAAAAAAGCCAGACGGGATTTCCTGGAACTGAGAGTTTCCTTTGGAAGTGTCAATATTCACAATGTGAGACATTATCAGATGTTTCTACTCATTTTCCAAAGTTTCCCATTTGAAAATTTTGAAAAGGTACGCGAGCGCTGGAAATATGAGTAATGACCCGATTACTAGGGCTATGAGTAAGGCTTTTTGGGTCGTTGCGGGAGCTGCCGCTTCATGGAAGGTGAGCTTTGAAGGCCCTATTCCCGAAAGGCGCACCGCGACCGGAAATTGCATCGCGTACCACCCAACCAATACTAGTGAGACGATCGTCACTCCTATCACTCGCACGCTGAGTTTTACGTTTCTGTCGGACATTCGCAGACTCGCCCAAAACGGGAACCAAAGGAGGCCTGAGAGCAAAAAACAGAGGCGACATAGAAGGTTGTTAAAGAACTCCTCTTTCAGAGGCAAACCATTTGTCTCAGCAAAATAAAATACAGCAGCCCCTGACAAGATCAAAACCCCATTGGCCCAAGCGGCCTTTCTCCTAAAGATCCTTTGAAGCGCTGGCGTTTTTGCCTCACCAGCAAGATAGACTGCAGCAAGAAAAGCAAAGAGTGCAACCGTGAATAAACCCAAACTTGCGCAAAATGAGTTTACCCACGGTGTGAGGTATAGAGCTGTAAAGTCAGCGGCATGAGGATTTATTCTGCCAAGAATCAATCCACCCCCCGTGACGCCTAAAAAAAAGGCGCTCCCTATGCTTGAGAGGGCAAACATGCGCGAGTAGGTTCGGTAGTATTTGCGATCAAACGCGTCGTAGTGTCGAAAAGTGAACGCGCATCCTCGTGCGACAATTCCGATGAGTAGCGCGATAAGCGGAAGATGGAGGTGAATAGACAACAGAATGTAGACTTTAGGAAACCCCATAAAGAGGATCACGATAATTAAAACGAGCCAAACGTGATTAGCCTCCCATACCGGAGCCATTGCTCGTGTGATCAACGTTTGCTGTTCGTCGCGTTTTTGACTTCCCAAAAAAAGTTCTAGAACCCCTGCGCCGAAGTCAGCTCCTGCAAAAAGCACGTAGAACAGAAGAGAGGCTCCAAGAAAAAAGACCAGGGCGTTGGTGAGGTCGTTCAAAGACTTCTCAATTCGCGATGCAGTGACTTGGTTTGGCGAATTAAAAGGAATGTGACAACAAAAGCCAAGAAGAAATAGAGACCACTAAAAATAGCAAAATTGTAAAAGACTCCCGGACGCGGGGTTACCGCGTCTGCGGTGCGAAGCAGACCGTAAATAATCCATGGTTGGCGCCCTACTTCGGTCACCACCCATCCAGCTTCCAAGGCAACAAAACCAAAAGGAGTGAACAGGACAAGCATCTTTAAAAACCGCACCGAACCAAAGAGGATGGGGCGTTTCCAAAGTAAAAAGAGTCCAACTCCTCCTACCACCGCCATTAGCGTTCCCAGTAGGATCATGACTTGAAAGGCAAGGTGGGTGATAAGAATCGGTGGCCACTGGTCCTGGGGAAAATCGCTTAGCCCCTTTACCTCTGCACTAAAATCTCCGAAAGCAAGAAAGCTTAGCACGCCGGGAAGCTTAAGCGCGTAACGGGTTTGTTGCGTTTTTGAATCGGGAATCCCTCCTAATAGGAGAGGCGCCCGCTTGGCTGTCTCAAAATGACCTTCCATAGCCGCCAGCTTGATTGGTTGACGACGGGCTACGCTCTTGGCGGAAAAGTCACCGATCAAAGGCTGTACCAAGGCAGCCACCGCCGCAAAACAAAAAGCGATCTTCACGGCAAGTTCGTGCAGGTGATGGCGTGTTCGCAGCCAAAGAAACGCGTGAATACCGGCCACGGCAAATCCCACCGCCTCAAAGGCGGCAACAGTCATATGGAGGCCTTGCAGAAATGCCGCTTCATTAAACATGGCTGCCCATGGGTCTATGTTAACCGGGTTTCCCCCGTTCCAATCAAATCCGGCCGGACTATTCATCCAAGCATTAGCGCAGATCACAAAAAATCCTGAGGCAACGCCCGAGAGGCCAACTCCGAGACCACTAACCCAATGAATCCAGCGTGGCACTCGCTCCCAACCGTACAAAAAAATTCCAAGGGCAATGGCTTCCAAGAAAAACGCAGTTCCTTCCCATGAAAACGGCATTCCAATAATGGGGCCCGCGTATTCCATAAATTTTGGCCAGAGAAGTCCCAGTTCAAAAGAAAGGGCCGTTCCTGAAACAGCGCCTACTGCAAAAAAAATAGCGACTCCTTTGGACCACGCTTTGGTTAGTTTTTGGGCGGTCAAGTCTTGCGTTCGCAGATAGCGCCAATGACTAGCCGCCATCATAAAGGGCATAGCAATGCCGATGGCAGCAAAGATAATGTGGAATCCCAGACTTAACGCCATCTGTGAGCGGGCGGCGAGGAGATTATCCATACGAGCTCTCTTTCATTGTGAGCTTACTAGTTAAGGTTCTAACGTAAAGAGTCGAAATTTGCAGCCCGATCGAGATAGGGAGGCTCGTCAGATAAGAACTGGCTTAGTCACCAGTTTTACTTTACATTTTCTCCGTTTCTTACATGGAGGCTTTGCGTGACACGTCCGTCTTTTCTCAATTTCAAAGTGGACCACATGACGCTGCTGGTGCAGCCTCAAATGTACAATGTTTCCTACCTTATCTTTCGGACCATCTTTGGCTGTGCGCCGGAGCATATGCTCTATGAAAAACGCAAAGAGTGGGTTCCCGGTGAGGGGGAAAAGTCTCTGACCTTTGCCTTTCAGGTAGGAGCAGGACAAGAGTCTAGTGCTGAGCTTGATAACACCATGATCGCTGTGGTTCAGCCGACTGAGCCAGCGTCATTTAGCTCTCACGTTCGCGAGATGTTAAATGGCCACCGGGCCGCCGCCCATTGGCAACATATCGCATTACGAACTCCTGATCTTTTGTCCTTCCATCGCCACGCTGTGGAACGTGGAGTGAACTTCATCACCCCCATTCTGCGCGATGAGAGCGAAGATGTGATTCAAGTTTTCAGCGGCGAATGGTTTTTTCCGGGTTCACCTCCCAGCGGAATGTTTTTTGAGTACCTGCAAAGAAATCCAAGTGAAGAACTTTTAAAGAAACTCGCTGATAAGAATCGAGAGTCGTGGTTCAACGACAAGACCTTCCTTGGCCTCTATGGAGAAAAAGAAGAGGAATATAAGCGCGAAAAAGTCACTCCATTTATTGACCCGCCGCTTTTTGAAAAAGTCCATGGCTTGGTAAAAAATAAAAACGTCTGGGAAATTGGCGAAAACGATGTCCAGACGGCAGAGGCCATGATGATGGACTACGCCAAACACCGCGCCAAGTAACCTGGGCGAACCGGCGCTCCAAAACGGGACCGGCACCACCATGCGCGATGCGTTAATAGCGTAATTACGCGCTTTTCTTTTGGCACCCTAATTGCTCTATGCCTGAGTCAACATGGGGACCTTTATGAAAAAACAAATGCACGCATTTTTATTCACCACACTATTTGCCGCGTCAGCTTTTGCTGAAACTACAATAGTTACTAAGACCAATCATCCCGGGCACGTTTCTCCTGATTACGGCAGATCGGAAATCTGCCAAGTTACCACCGATCGAGTGATTATCACTACGCGTTACGGCCTGAGCGCAAATGGAGTAACGACCACCGAGATTCGCAATTCGAAGGTAACCGGAAATCTGCAGAAGTTACTCGCCGATGCCGCTTCCGAAACGGTCATGGAAAAGGACAACAGCATGTGCGATGGCCCCTCGACTTCGATCGTGGCAACTAGCGGAACACTGCTCTTCTCGTCCGGCGGTTGTGGAACCCCTCGTAAGGAACGGACTGGCGTTGCCTCTGGGCACCTGCGCGCGATGATCGATGCCCATTGCCCGAGCACGCACGACTACATTGCACCAATCAACGACTAGTTCGTTTGTAAAAGCCAGTGGCATTCAATCAGCAGGGGTCGTCCTTTGGGGATGGCCCCTCTTTTTGCCTAACGCTCTGTGCATTGGCTATAGGCGCCGCAAATGAGATTTCAGCCCCCTGAAACAAACTGGGGGTTGGACTATGCGTTTTATATCAGGCGTTATTTTTTCATTAATTGGTACTGTAGTCTTGGCTACGCCTTGCAGCTACACGAAGTTCACACCCGAATTTCTGCAAGCTAAGCTTGTCTACGAAATTCAAAATGCGGGTATGGGCTTAGTGCCAATGACGGCCGCTCCTTGGGCCATAACGACAAACACTCTAAATGTAATCCGCGATGGCGGAGTGGTTGGTCAAATTTCAATGGTAAAAACCGAGCGAAATTTTTCCAAGACGCTTACCCTTACCGATAATTCGGGTGCCAACTTGCTGAAGGTGGTTGAAGCAAAACTTGGCGCCTCCCGGTCGGAAGTTTCCTTTTATTCCGATTTGAGAAATCTTCCCTCTCAACCGTTTCTACTGATTTTAAACTTCCCCACAGGGGGCATTTTTCATTATGTAGGTGCGAGGGACGAGGGAATTACCCTGTTTTACAACGAGTTTTCTCGTTCTTGGAACACCGCCTTTGAGACCTTATTCAAAACGGCTGATCCGATGGCCGTAAAGCTAGATACAAAATG
>JAYVQZ010000181.1:0-8817 GCA_043776735.1 Deltaproteobacteria bacterium
CACCGGCGTGTTTGGCTCCACTCAATCGAAAAACCAACCCCACCACCAGCTGCATTCCTGTTCCGTGCCAAAGATCTTTGGTAAACCACGGTGTGGAACTCGTAGAAAGTTCAAGCCCGGTGCGCAAATAACTTCCCGAATCGATCGTCATTCGTGGCGTATACGCAGGAGCATCAAATTCATTTTCTAAGAGAAAGTGCAAACAATGGTAGGCCGCTCTTCCCATCCCCAAGAGAAGGCACGCACTAAAAATGAGACGGAAGACTGAGAGCGATCGGTGTTTTTTGGATTGGCCGTTCATCTTCTAAAGGAGTTGAGTTCCTGATAATTGGGGGGATCTCTCCTTAAGCGGACACCGAGGCCGCCCGTCATTAAACTGCGTTTATTGTAGCAGAGAACGTTTATAAATTGAGAGGTTAACCAGCGCCTGAATTCTTCTAGACTCCCTTGGGCAACCGGCGGATAATGAATCATATTCTTATCGAGCTTTTGCCCAGCAATCCAAAGATTTAAACCAACAAAAACCATCCCTCTCGCAGAGCCTTTATGCCAAGCCCCTTGGTCCACACCCTTTTGCCCACAGCCCTAGCCGCATCCTCCCCTCAGCTTCGAGCGAAGCTTACCCGCGGGGATTGGGTCCCCTTTTTGATTGTTTGCGTCCTGTTAGGCAACAGCCCTGACTTTGACCTGTTGCCTACCGTTATTGGAGGAAATGCGACGGGGGAATTCCTTCATCGTTGGTATGGTCACAACGTCTTTTCCTTCGTTGCCCTTCTGCTTTTAGGAAACTGGCTTTTTCGTCGCTTTGTGCCGACATTAAGCCCAAGCCAGCGATCCATTACCACTGCCCTACTGGTCGCCAGCCATTTTATCCTGGATGGAATGGTATTTCCCCAAATTCAAGATACCGGGGTGCCTCTTTTTTTCCCGTTTACGAGACTCCGTTTTCACGCGCCCTTTTGGCTATTCTCGCGAATGACCGATGTGCCTGGAATGCCGAGGCTAACCGGTTTTTTGACCTCTCCCGAGAACTGGCGCTTCGTTTTTGGCTACGAGTTGGCAAGCGTACTCACGCTATGGCTGCTCATCACATTAAGTTCTCGGGTGGCGGTCTTTTTTTGGGCTAAAACCAAAGGCGTTTGGAGTCCTGTTTTACAATCTTCGCGGCAATATAGCCCGGAGCCCCCATTACCCCTCCCCCCGGATGGCAGCCAGAACCGCACATATACAGGTTCTTAATGGGTGTGCGAAAATTGGCCCATTTGGGCAAAGGACGCATAAAGAACATCTGATCGAGCGACATTTCACCATGGAAGATGTTTCCGCCGGTTAGACTAAAATCCCTTTCTAAGTCCAAAGGACTCAGCACCTGGAAATCATCGACTAGGTTTTCAAATCCCGGGGCATAATCATTTACAATCGAAAAAACGCGTTTTGCAAACTCGTCTTTGCCCGCCTTATCCCAAGACTTGCCATCGGTTCGCTTTAACGGCGCATACTGAATAAACATCGACATGAGATGCTTGCCTTCAGGCGCCACGGTATTGTCTACAACACTAGCCATGGTCATCTCGATAACTGGATTTTGCGATGGGATCCCTTTCTTAGCATCCTCGAAAGCGCGTTCCATGTAGGCCATGTCCGGAGCGATATGGATCGTTCCCCGATGCTGAGGGCCAGGCGTAGAGCCAGGAAGTGCCGTGAAGTTTGGCAAGCCGTTGAGCGCAACGTTGATCTTAATCACGCCGCTTCGCATGCGGATGCCCTTGATTCCATCAACAAAACCATCACCGAGTTCTTTTTCCGATTCCGACAGCATTCCTAAAAAAGTACGATGGGGATCCGCATTAGAAATCACTTTGGCCGCGGAAAATTCTCGACCGTCTTCGAGAGCCACTCCAACAGCGACCCCATTTTTTACCATGATCTGTTCCACAGAAGCGTCGGTTAGGATCGTTCCCCCGGCGGCCAAGAATGATTGAGCAATGGCTTGGGTGATACTTCCCATCCCCCCGCGCGAATAACCCCACACACCGGGTTTGCCATCTGTCTCTCCCATTACGTGATGGAAGAGAACATAAGCGGTACCGGGGCTATAGGGGCCTGCCCATGCGCCGATGACACCATCCGTTGCCATGCGAGCCTTAAGGGCGTCCGATTCAAACCATAGGTCCAGGTAGTCAGCAACGCTCATCGAGAAGACCCTTAGGTGCTCGTATAAGTCGGTGCCAATCCCTTTAACTTTTCCTAACAGTTTCAAGGAGCCCAAAATATCTCGCAGCTTTCCGCTCGTGGGGTCCGGTGGAACCATCGTCAGTAACGGATTAACAAAATGAGAGAGCTCTTCCAGCTTTTTTTCAAAAAGCGGGTAGGCTGCGGCATCCTTTTTTGAGAACTTGGCAATCTCTTCGCACGTTTTTTTCTGGTCTTTCCAGAACATCATGTAGCGCCCGTCCGGGAACGGAGAGAAAGAAGAGGGGTTGCGCTCTAAAATTTCATAACCATATTTTTTTAATTCAAGATCGGCGATGATTTCCGGCCGCATCAAGCTACAGACGTAACTGGTAGTGGAGACCTTGTAGCCCGCAAATGTCTCCTCCGTTACGCAGGAACCGCCCACTTGGTAGCGTTTTTCTAGGACGAGAGTTTTGTAACCGGCTTTTTGCAAGTAGGCAGCTGTAATTAGGCCGTTGTGCCCGCCGCCAACGATAATGGCGTCGTAACGAGACTGAATGGCATTCCCCTGGACCATGTGATTCCCCTCAACGCAGAGGCCTCCCCCTGCAAAAGTAACTCTTGAGGATCCTAACTATCACAAGGGGAATCGGTTTCCCAAGGGCAACCTGGAGATATTTTTGATTTGCTCCCCTCACCTTTTGAGAATGGTCCGGCAAGGCAAAATAACGCCTTAGGTCATTGGTAACGTCGTAGCTGGCGCATTAAGGAAAGGTCTTTGGTGTCCTTAGCGAAATTAAGGGCAGCCTCTAGTTCTTCGGGGTCTTGGAAATAGTCCCTGGGGATTTTTCTCAAGGTCTCTAGAGCCTGTTCGGTTCGCCCAGAATCCCGTTCTAAGGTAAAGCGGTAAAACTGGAGCCATTCCACTCGACGCTCATTTTCCAAAGCAATCAAGTGATCCAATGCGTGATCTTTCTCACCAACCCGATCATAACAAACGCTCAGGTGGTAGCGGATGGTCGTATCCAGTGGGTTTTGTTTATGGGCCAGACGAGCAAACGGTAGCGCCCGCTCGTATTCTCCAGCGTCAAACAGCAGCACTGACTGATGGAAATCCACACGTGACTCTTGCTTAGGATCTTGCCGTAACTTTTGATAGTAACTTTCGGCAATCTTTTCCTGATTCAGTAAAAGGTGAGAGTCTCCCGCAACCAAATAGTTCATGGGGTAGAGTTTCTTATCTTTTAAGATCTCGTCAATGGCAATTTTGTGAAGGACATTATCCTTAGCAAAAGCCAAGGCAAAGATCCGATTCAATTTTGCCGCGCGCAATTGATTGTCGAGCAATAGGGCCTTGTCGTAAAAGTGCACGGCCTCAGAATAGTCTTTGTTGATAAAGGACAAATTTCCTTCAATCGTCAGCAATAGGGCTTGCCCAAATTCTTCTTGCTCCCTCATCCAAAAGGCCAGCCAGGACTGCGAATCCAACATAGCTTTGCTTTTCACGCCCACGACGGTTTCCAAAAGCTCATTAAAGAAGTCATCAAAATTTTGTGGGAAAACGGCCCAAAGTCCCAAAACCTTTTCCACCAACTGATCTTTAAAGAGCAGTCCTTCGCGAGCCAATTCATTCACATTATCAAATTGCGAGTAAAAGCGGCTGTCAATTTCGAGAAACCCCACCTTTTGGGGATCAGTAAGACAAAGGTGATAGAGGTAGCGGATCGTGGACTCAAAGTTTCCCACACAGCTCTCACTGTTTTCCCCAAACCAACCCAGTTCGGCTAACCAATAGAGGGTGGAGCGCATTTCCTCTTCCATCTCTATTTCTCGAGTAAGAAGGTCTCTTGCTAAACTGCGCGCGCTCTCCCAATTTTTTTGACTCACCCAGGAAAGAATCAAATAAGGGATTCCGCTGTCTCGTTGCATTTGATCAAGGAGGGGCAGGATGAGCTCCCTCGCCACTTGCTGAGTGTAGGGTTTTCCAAAAATGTTTCTAAATAGTGTCTGAGCCATCTTCCGGAGCGCTTCACTCTGTGCTTCACAGGTGTCCAGCAAATGGGTGTAAAGGCGAGCCACCTTGGTGGCAGATAGCATGATGTCGGCAGACGTCGGATGGATAAGAAAATTCGGATCCAACAAAGTGGTTTCGCGTACCTGGGTTCCAGCAAAAGCTTTATCGATAAATCGTTTCCCCGAAAAATCCCCATCAAAAACCAAGCTGCGAAGTTGGCTCATCTCTTCGAGGCGTTGCAACCACCGCTCTTCTCCCGGGTTCTGGGCAAGCTTTGCTGATAGGGCAATTTTTTCTCGCAGCCATTTTTCAGATTCTGGGTTGGAGAGGGAAAGTTTGGTTAATAGGTGCGGCACCCACTGCAATCCACCACGAACCTCGGTGGTCGCAGGCCGGGCGAGCTGGATGCGAAACTCAAAAATTACCCACAAGAGTCCCATGCCAGCCAATAGCGGTGACTTAAGGAGTAGTCCGCATAACCCTAAGGCGACGGGTAATAAGAGAATTCCGGATCTAAAAACACGACGGCTAGAGCCGTTTAAGGAGTGAAAAAACATTAGCCAACGAAAGCGTTCCACGTCACACCCACCCAGTCGACGCCCCGTGCGTCGTGCTTTCGATTGAGCAACTTAAGTGCCGAACCCACTAAAAATCAGAATTTTCCAACATAAACAAAGAGTGGAGTGATTTCAGTTACTTGGCATAGATGAGCTGAAAGGAGCCCCACTTTGCGGGAATTTTGAGACGGAAAAAGTCACGCGGTTGGTCACACAGGTGAATACCACCTGTGCACTCACGACGCTCGGGCCTACAGCCCGGAAGTCTCAATGGTCATTGCAAAAAGGTACTTAGTACCTTTTTGATGGTGAGTTGCCTTGTCCTTTAGGCCAGAGAACTCAGGACTGGGGGGACTGTTTCGGCCCGCAGTAGAAGCCGCGGATCCAATAAAGCACCGCTATCAGGGAGGGCAAGACAACCGTTAGCTGAAGGCCTGCGGCAAGAGCATCATTTCCCTTACTACCGGTGTAGCTCAGCCCTTTCTCACCCAGAATCGAGGCGATTAGCGTTAACAACCAGTTTGCCCAGCAGGGGACGGTTGTCAGCACAGTAAGCCGCTTGAGCTGCTTTTCACCGTAGGTCAAAAAAGGAAACGTAAAAGCGACAGCTAACATCCAAAGGCCCCCCATTAACCCATTGAGGTGGGCGGCCAGAGCTAAGTGAGGAATTTTAAGTGCTACAGAACCGGTAAGAGCCGCCGCAGACCACAAGCCCGTAAAGATCCCCACGGCAAACAGGGCACTTCCCCAGAACGCTAGCCGACGCTGAATGTTTTGCATTGTAAAAGGATACCAGCCGAAGTCAGCCGGTACCAGAACCCGTATCGAGTTTAGAATTTTGCGACTAAGGCCACCGTGGTGGTGGTGTCGATCGATTTTTTTCCTGTCACTGGAACATTGAGATGATCCAGGCGAAAGGACGCTTTCAATGAAAGAATTTCGGTGAGAACCGCAGTAATCGATGCCGTGTTACTCAACCGCCAATCGCTCGTCGTCTTTAGGTTTTCTAGGAAGGACAAAAGGTTCGAAAACTCCGCACTGGACGAGAGCTTCCATTTATACTCAAGGCCCGCACGCCCTGTAAGAAAACTTTGATTCACGAGGTCGGTGCGGTTCTCCTTCAAATAGCCTAATCCGAGTTCCGAACTCAACGTATGAGCTTCTTCCTGCAATAGCCAGTAGCTGACACCCGCTTCCGCGCCAAACCGGTCATCAAAACCAGCAAATCGGTTTTTCAAATAGCTACCGGCTAAAAAACCACTCAACGAGTCAGTAATCTTGCGCTCCCCCCTAAGCTCGCCGCTAAATAGCTCCGCCGATTTGGTTCCCGATGCAGTGCTGGAGAGGTAGTTTGCCTTCCCTTTTACCGTCCAAGGGTCAGGCCGGTAGGTCGCACCCAATCCTAGTCCAATGGTCGATACGCTGCTATTTCCGGAGGTAAGCAGCATCGCTAGCTCTGCGTTTCGTTCCCATTCGGGAAGCCTTGCCACATCAGCGGCCATGGAAGCTGCACAAAAAAAGGACAAAAATAAAATTCGATTCATGGAATATTTCCGTTTCGATGAAATGGTTATTTCTTGGTAACGACTTCTTCTCGTAGAACATACTTGGCGATTAGAAAAACCACCAAGGCGACAATTAGAAAATCAAGTGCGGAGCCAATTACTTTTCCGTAAAAAACGCCGTGGAAACTCAGTTTACGAATATCATCCACATTGGCTGTTCTAAGCGCCGGTTGAAAAACAACGGGCATCAAGAGATCAGCGACAACAGAGGAAATGAGCTCGTTTAATTTGCCGCCGATGATAACGGCGATCGCAAGACCAATTACTCCGTAATTTTTTAAAAAGCCGATAAACTCTTTAATCATGTCAAAGCACTTTCTTCCACAAAAGAAATTTACACTATTTAAGCTCGTTACTTTGTCAAGGCCACTGCCTGATGGCCGCTATTAAATGTAAGACTCCGGCGCTTGCATTGACCTCTCGAACCGAAGGACCGGAAGGCCTGGAGTGAAGGATCGTTTTTCCACTTATTAGCAATGGTGACGCCTAAGATTGAAAGGATTTCGAAGTCGAGAAAACGCGGACGCTACAGGTGTTCCACCGTAGTGATGTGAGGGGGCATCGTAGGCAAGGTCTGTAGTTTTTAGAAAATTGGAAAATGGTACGATCTATTGCAGCGCATAGGCGGCTCCGATGAGGGCCCAAGCTACGACAATTTGGCCTAGTGAATTCAGTGGTTCACTCAGGGAGATGGTTTTCCCCTCTAGCGTAATCGAACAGGCTGCAGCCGTGAGTGCCACCTTGGGAAGCCATAAACCCGCCCCGATGCATAGACCCCAAATTTTCTGCAGGGGCAATAAAGTACCAGAAAAGCCATACAGTCTCATAATACTCTACCGGGACGCCGTCCGTGACTGGCCAGTTGGTGAATGAATCTGCGCAACTTCCTGGACAGTATTGATCGGAAAGTACCGCTTTAAAGCCAGGAAAGGTCTTTCACATAGCTCCCATGTCAATAGGGACAGCAAGAAGCAAAAAAATCCTACCACTAACGAGTAGGCTATCCCCGCCAATAAAGGCCAGTGAAACCAGCCTAAAAAAGCACTAGATGGAATAGGAAACGATTGGGCGACAATGGTATGAACCACGTAAAGTGAATAGGAGTGCTTTCCTAGCTTACGAAGAAATGCCGATTGTCCAGCAGCCTCAATGAGCGACCCTTTTAGGGGATCCAACGCAGCCAAAATGACATAGGCAAACACAATGGCTAAAGCGGTAAAGTAAATCGTGTGCCTAAACCAAATCACTTGGGGAACCTGCTGTTGAAGAAGGAAGGTAAGAACCACTACGGAGGTTACTATAAATACCGCACGGCTCCCCTTTTGACGAAGGAGCCTTTGTTCCCGTTGTCCCATTGTGCTTAGAACGGCGCCGATGGCCAGAGTATCAAACCGCGCGGGGAGCAGTAAATGAACCGCTTGGGTATCGTACCCCAGATAGAGGCCGGCCCCTCGAAATGCAATTCCGATCAGACAAAACAACAGGCAAACACGAGGGATGTTTTTACGACTGGTAAAAAAAAGAACTGCTGGCCACAAGAGGTAAAACTGCTCTTCAATGGCAAGTGACCAAAAATGGTAGAGAAAACCATGGAAGCCGAAGTGAAACGAAAAAAAATTGGACAGGTGAAACCAAAACCAGGATTGATGCTGGCGGTAAAAGGCAACATCTCCCTGATTCCAAGTAGGCAAAACCAGTGGCACCAAGAAAAACAGAAACACTATCGATGCGTAGTAAAGTGGGAAAATTCGTAAAATTCTTCGACCGTAAAAATTACGAAAGTACCGTGGTTGCCCTTTTGCTTCCAAAAGGTTTCTTGTAATCAGAAATCCTGAAAGCACGAAGAATAAATCCACACCGGCCCAACCGCTTTGGACGACCCAGTAAATCCCCTGGTCTAGCCAACTGGGCCCGGTAAAATCTTTATAAAAATGATAAAACATCACAATCAGAATCGCAATTCCTCGAATCGCGTCTAAAGCAGGCAGGTGCTGTTGTCTCTCTGAAGTGGAAGATCTCACCGCAAATCCTTCTCAAATTTTGGGGGAAAGCGAATGCCGGGTTCTCCAACTTATCGTCGCTTGGGCTTAGAATCATGAAGCAAAAATTTAGGGGCGGTAATCAGCAAAAACTCTTATGGTGCGTCGATCAGCGGAACTACTCGCTCCACAGCCATTGTGTTGATTCACGTTTAAGACGGCTGGCGATAGCAGGCACCCTTCCGCCCCAAGGTATGAAAGAGACGGGTTTTGATGACCTTATGCAACAAGGGATAAAGTCAAAAACGGAAGCAAGATTCGGTAGTTTAAGTATTTGATATAAATGCTTATTTATTAAGGTAGAATATCCTTCATCTCATGAAAAACTTGACGGCAATCATGTTACTGGTGTGGTTAAGCCTCTTACTCCCCCGTCCGGTGCTAGCTGAGCCAAAGGCCGCAGAGGCAATCGCCGGCCCCCCCCCTTGCCTCAGAGTATGGCTTGCCCTTTTACCCGAGGGCAAAAG
>JAYVQZ010000182.1:0-8809 GCA_043776735.1 Deltaproteobacteria bacterium
TCGTAGAGGTCTCGAACGCCCCAAAGAGCTACAAAAGAGACCAAGGTATACCAGCCAAAACTGCTGACCCGAAGTAGTCCCACGATCAAAATAACAGGAAGCACTCCCGACAGCAGGATTTCAATAGCCCGCACCTCTTCGCCTTTGTAGACGTCGTAGGCCATTTCAATGGGGAAAAAAGCAAAAAGCAGGGAACATAGGAGAAGGAGTAAGGGCCTTTTCTTCATGCGCTAATTGTACCGCGAAAACAGGGTGCCTAGGCAGCCTTCGTCTCACTGTCGGCCACACCCGAACCCAGGGCAGGCGTGGGGTTAAACCGGTAGCCTTCCCCGTAGATCGATTCGATATGGTCTTTATAGGCCGCTAGCTTTTTACGGATACTACGAATGTGCGAGTCCACAACGCGATCAGTCACGAAGGTATCGACACCCCAAACATTGTTTAGGATGCGCTCACGCGAGAGAACCCGATCGGGATTGCGTACAAAGTAAGAGAGCAGTTTAAATTCAAGGGCCGAAAAGGGAATCTCTTTGTCGTCGATATAGACCCGGTGGCCAAGGAAATCGATTCGAAGTCCCTGATTTTCATACACCGAGAGATTCTCTTTACGTAAATTGTGTTGCTTGATGCGAACCCGGATTCGGGCCTTAAGCTCTTCGGGCTCAAAAGGCTTTTCTAGGTAGTCATCAGCGCCGAGGTCGAAGCCCATCACTTTGCTGTGGGCGTCGTTTCTAGATGACAGAAAGATAATCGGCACATTGGCCGTCTCTTTCTGCCCTCGCAAAAGGTGGCAAACTTCAAACCCGTCCACCTCTCCCAAGGAGATATCGAGAAGGATGAGATCGGGTTTAGTATCCCGAGCCATTTCGACCCCCTGCTTGCCGGTGTCCGCGCACATGACTTTGTAGTCATGGCCTAACGCCGACTGGATAAGGAACTGGTAATCTTTGCTATCTTCGATAACAAGAATCTTTTCGCTCATAAAATTCTCGCCTTACCGGTAGTGAGTGAGAGATTGTCTCTTCCCTCTAACATTTCGGACAAAATGCGTGGGAGCTTTAAGGCCAAATAACGTCACTTTTTTATGCGTTGCGTTGTTTAATTCATCAAAATAAAGGCTGCAAGATCGCTCGGCTTGGCTAGAATGAAGTTGGGAATTTGCTCTGAGAAATTCCTTTTGTATCTCCTGGGGGGGAGGAATACAGGATGAAAAAACGGACTTTTGATGACCTTGTTGTGCCATCAGTGCCATCTTTGGATGATTCCGTGGCGAGCGTGCTCGACATCCATTCGTTTCGAAAAAAGAAGCGAGCCACTTCCACTCCCGCATTAGGCCCCTTGCCCCTTTTTTATATTAACGAAGGCCGCGCCTCGGAGGCGACGTTGCGGTCCTTCCCCTTTCTTGATGTAGTGCCCATTGATTCCGCAGCAAGCCTTGATACCGCTTTGAAATTGAGAGTTCCCGCTTTAGTCCTTATTGAATCCTTTTTAAGCTGGGCCGATCCGGTGGTGCTCATCGACAAATGCGTGAATGTTTCCGGTTGCTCAGTACTGATGGTTTACCGGCCTGACGAAAATTCAAAGAACCAGAAACTCTTCAAACGCGCGTTCCAAGTGGGCCTATTGGACACGCTTAGCTTTCCGGTAACCCGCGATGAGCTTTGGGAGCGGCTGGATGTTATCTGTCGTCTCAACCCGCGGGCCATATCCCCTTACTAAATTTGTCAGCCGCGATCTCTCGGGCCTTGAGCCAGGGAGTCTCAACCGACCTCCTTACCTCCTTCGTCCGAGAAACCACTCGACTGAGTTTGCCGTCGCGTCCCTGTAGGGACTTGTGACAAATCAATCCAGTACGTCCGTCTCTGGCCAGCACGCCACCCGATGATTGCCCCCGAGCGACGCGAGCACTGGGTTTTTTTCCCTGCACCTATCTTCCCTTTGAAAACAGCGGGAATAGAACGAACAGCCCATCGGTAAATTAACTGGACTAGGAGGTTCTCCCTCCAGTGGAGTTACCTGAGGAAAGGACGGCTGACCCGGCCCCTTAGGGATCGAAGAGAGAAGACTTCGCGTATAGGGATGGCGAGGGTTGGCAAAGACTTCACTAGTCTTTCCTTCTTCGACAATTTCCCCAAGATAAAAGACTACAATCCGGTGGCTTACCAGACTGGCGATCCGCAAATCATGCGTAATGAAGATCATTGTGAGGTTCAGATCGTTTTGTAGATTCAAAAAGAGATTTAAAATTTGCGCTTGAATGGAAACGTCCAGCGCACTCACAGGTTCGTCACAAATCAATAGTTCTGGTTCCATCGCCAGAGCCCTGGCAATGCCCACTCGCTGCCTCTGTCCACCACTCAATTCGTGGGGAAACCTAGTAACAATTAATGGCGCCAACCCCACCGTTTCTAAAAGCTTTGCAATCTTCTGATTCCTAACGGAATCCGTAGCCACTCCCCCACGAAGAATCAGAGGTTCTTCTAACACCTCAGCAACGGTCAAACGGGGATTGAGCGATGAAAACGGATCTTGAAACACCATCTGAATCTTCTGCTGGCCCTGAGATCGTTTTGTTGAGCTGCGGTGACTGACCTCCTCATCCCCAAGATGGATCGTCCCGCTAGTCACGGGAAGGAGCCCCACCAGACAGCGGGCCAGCGTGCTCTTACCGCAACCTGACTCACCGACAACCGCTAACGTCTCCCCTTTTTCTAGACCAAAAGTCACTCCGCGCAGGGCATGGACGAAAGTGGGTGGGGTAAACCATGAGTTCCCCTGGGCAAATTCTTTCTTTAGCCCCTCAACTTGAAGCCACACGGGTCACCTCGAAGCAGGCTGATTGCCGGCCGACAACGGTTTCTAAAAGCTGAGGTTCTTCAATCCGACAACGATCCTGGGCATAAGAGCACCGGTTTTGGAACGAACAGCCTTTGGGATGGGCCATCGGATTGGGAATCTCCCCGGGCAACGCGAAGAAATTCTTTTGCTGGGCTTGCTGGGTGGAAAAGGATGGTATCGAGCGAAGTAACGCTTGGGTGTAGGGATGATGCGGCTGCTTCATTACCGCGGCCGCTTTTCCGATTTCCACGACTTTACCTAGGTACATCACAAGAATTCTATCCGCCCGCTCATAAACCAGGCTGAGGTCATGTGTGATGAAGATCACAGCGAGCTGGCGGGCTCTTTTTTGCTCATCTATCAGATCAAGGATCTGGCGTTGAACCGAGACATCAAGTGCGGTAGTTGGCTCATCGGCTACAAGTAAAGCTGGCTCTAAAACGATGGCCATCGCCAGCAATACGCGCTGACGCATTCCCCCGCTGAGCTGATGGGGATATTCCAGAGCTCTTTTCTCCGGCTCGGCGATCTTTACCTGCCGCAAGCCCTCAATCGCCTTTTGAAAGGCCACTTGTTTTGAAAGGCTCGGCTGATGTACGAGCAAGGCTTCTGCAATCTGATTTCCCACACGCATCACAGGATTGAGCGAAACCTGGGGGTCTTGAAAAACATAGGCAATTTTTTTGCCCCGAACCTGACGCAACTTTTCCACCGGTAGCGTGAGCAGATTCTCCCCTTCAAATCCGACGCTAGTTCCAAAGATCATCCCGGGTTGATTCACGAGACGACAGAGGCTTAGGGCCAGAATACTCTTCCCACAACCGGATTCCCCGACGATGGCCAACGTTTCTCCTCGCTCAACGCCAAAAGAAACCGAACAGACAGCCTGCAAAGCGCCTTCACTGGTGGCAAATTCGACGGAGAGGTTTTTTACTTCAAGAAGCACTTAGAAATTTTAACACGTTCGGAGCGCTGTTTAGCCTTAAAGCGTGGACTCCATCTCAACGAGTTTCTGTAGATTTTCCACGGAGAGAGGAATAGTGACCTGTTTCCCGTTAATATAGACGGTCGGTGTTCCCTTTACCCCCAGATCACTGCCTAATCTGATGTCCTGTTCCGTGTTTTTCATGGCGGCCGAGCTCTTTTGACAGGAATCAAACTCGCTAGCCGTCAGGAGATCCTTGAGCTGGCCCTTGATGTAATCGGTGCCCTTCTTAATGTCCTCTTCATCCATATTGAAGAAAACGCGATCGTGAAACTCCCAAAACTTACCTTTTGCATTGGCACAGTATCCTGCCCTGGCCAACTCACAGGCATGAGCATGCAGCTTGTATTGCAGTAGAGAATTGCATGAGGAATCTAACGGAAAGTGTTTAAACACCAAAAACACGCGGTCTTTTAAGGGGTGTAATGCCGAACTGATAGTAAACGCGGCCTTTCGGCAGTGCGGGCATTCAAAATCACTGAAAACGACAATCCGAATCCGCGAGGCGGGGTTCCCCATCGTGCCGTCCCCGGCTTTGATATCAATCGCCTTTACCGGTTGTTTTTTCCACCCGTCAAAGAACTGCGCCATGGCATCTTCAATTTTCCCCTGGGTGGGAGCATCGGTGCGGACAAATGAGGGGACCAATGCCACCATCGTGGTCACACAAATCACACCAACCAAAATAATAACCATCGAAGGAAGAGAGGTTTCCCTACCCTCACCGGTAAAGCGGAGGGCCTGTTTAATTTTTTTAATCCCCAGACGGCCCTCTGGCTCTAGGGCATTAATGGCCCCGACAAACAAAAATCCATTGCAGACATAGGTGAGCAAACAAAAGAGGCAGAAGCTACCGATGGAAAAAACTTGAATTCCCAACAATATTAAATCGATACCAATAGCCAGAATGAGCAGTCCCACCATGAGCGCGGAGAGGGGACTGCCCTTTCTTTTTGAGGGATTCATCGTGAGAAGGACAAAGAGGCAAAACGCAAAAAATATGGCGCCAATTCCTGCTAAAGGGAGCCCAAAAATTTCGGAGTAAGGGCTACTGTCGATGACCTCACAATTGAAGTGAGTACCAAGGCTGCAGAGGCTTGGCCCTCCTTGGATTCCCGCTTTGAGTCGGGTATGCTGCACCAAGAGGTAAAGACTTAGAAGTATGCCAAATAGGGCACTCGTGACCGAAGTCCAGTACCAGCGTTGAAAGTGTTTTTTATTGTTTGTGGTCACGAGGCTGATTATCCAAGAAAGAAAGTGGGCAGGCAATTGAAAGAAAAAGACGAAACCCTCGTAGTGGACCCTTCCGAATTTGCCGAAAGTGGTGTTGAGGGCGCAGATAAGGTCTCCAGTTGGGAAGACATTGAAAAGTTAGTGCATACCGCAGCTCAAGAGAGTCATAAGCCAGGCCAGGCACAGCTTTTAGGCGATATTTTTAAGTCCTCCATCAAGCTAGCAAAGGACTCTCCGGGGACGCTAAATCTCAAAATCGCAGCCACCACGCTTCGCGAATTGCGATTCTCTTTTAAGACCTTTAGCTCGCACCGCAACCAACCCAAGATCACCATGTTTGGTTCGGCCCGTGTGCCCGTGGGCACCGACGTCTACAATTTGGCCAAGGAGTTTGCGGCCGAAGGCGTAAAACGAAAGTTCATGATCATCACCGGTGGCGGACCAGGCATCATGCAGGCGGGCAACGAGGGCGCTGAGAACCAAGGCGGGTTTGGCTTAAACATCAAACTTCCCTTCGAGCAGTCGGCAAATCCGTTCATTGACCCCAAAGGACGCCTGATCAACTACAAGTATTTTTTCACAAGAAAGCTCTTCTTGGTGAAAGAGGCAAATGCTTTTGCCTTCTTTCCCGGTGGATTTGGAACCTTCGATGAAGCGTTTGAAGTGCTCACTCTTTTGCAGACTTGCAAGACCAACATTATCCCCATTGTTTTAGTTGAGCCTCCCGGCTTTAATTTTTGGACGGAGTGGGTGAAGTTTCTCAAGAATGCGGTTCTGCCAAAGGGCTTCGTTGCCGCCTCGGATTTCAACCTTTTTACGATCATCAATACGCCAAAAGAGGCCATCGATCATATCGAGCACTTCTATAAGGTGTACCATTCGATGCGTTTTGTGCGGCACCTTTCGGTGTTGCGTCTTAAGAAGGCATTGAGTCCTGAAGTAATGAAAGAGCTTAACTCCAAGTTTGCCGCTCTTACTGGCGGACAGACTTTAGAACTGAAACCCGCTCTTGCTGAAGAGGAAAACGAAACAGAGATTAAAGACCTCCCTCGTTTGGTCCTTCCCTTCGATCGAAAAGACATCGGTGCTTTGCGAAAGCTGATCGATTTCGTCAATGACAACGGATAACGGTTGAGACTCCCGGGCCTAGACGCCCGAGAGATCTAGAACTCGCGAAGGTGTGCCAGTCTAAGTATTTGAATTTAATACGAAGTTACAGCAGGCAACTTCCAATGTACTCGAAAATCATATGATTTTATCGTCCCCCTGAATTCCTTCAGAATGCATCCAGGGAGACTCAACATGAATTTCACCACTGTGTTTCGTTTTGCCTCGTTTATTCTTTTGATAATTCCGCCAGATCCTGCCCACGCCATTCTGTTTGGAACTCACGCCCCAAGCGACCCTCGGACTTCTGAAGACCGTGAGGACAACAAAACCACCTCAAGACCGATGGCCCCGTCGGTTCCTGAATGCACTCGCAAAAGTTGTACCGATGCCGAGTGGAGGAAATTCGTTAATGCCCAACAAACTACTTCGCAATATCTTTTAAGAAAAGGGGTCGGAATCCTCGTAAATGACGAAGAGGTTATACAAAGTATGAGAGATAAACTTTCACTACCCTCTGAAATTAGCCAGAAAATGGCTGAGTCTTGTAAAGAAGGTTCGCCTGGAACTCGGATCAACTGCCTTAGACAGGCAGTACAAGCTCACTTCAAAGACGGTAAAAATCTTCCGGCAGGCTACACGTTGGCAGACTGCAAGGTGCATACCTTTGCATTGGAATCTGCATTGAAACAAACTTTTAAGGCCAGTAGCGCCTTCGAGGTTGGGGCTGCGATGTACAACGGCCACGTTGTGGTCAGCATTAGATATATCGATCCCGAGAGTAAAAAGGAATTCGTCTACACCATAGACTCAAACAACGATCGCGGCACCGTAACTGATCTGCGTCCGGTAAATCAAACCGCAATCGATAATCCCATTCCCCCCCTACTTGCCCGTACGAAAACGTGATGGCGATTGAGTCTCTCGGTCTTTGGATGCCACCTATCTGGAACGAGGAGCGGGAGTTTGGGACGGAGGGAGCCGCACAAGGGGAAAAGCGCAAAGGTATGGCGTCCACTGCTGTCTGGTCAAAGTTGCAACGGTAGGAGTAGTTGAGAGCTAGGTGAGTGGCGGGTTACGCGCGGTAGGTCGCCCAGAAGCCTTTGCAGAGGCTCTCGGAGCAGGAGCAATGTTCCGATAGCGGCCATAGCATCGGGTATAGAGATTCTAGAGTTTGCCTGCCAGCGAATGATTTGCACCAAAAGGTAAGCAATAAGCGCGACGTAAATCTGTGCTTTGACCTCGTGGGCGCTGATTCCCAGGAATTTCTTCACTCGCAAATTCTGCTTCAGCGCTTTGAAGAAAAGTTCCACTTTCCAGCGTGCTTTATAAAGCTCGCAGATGGTCGACACCGCTAAGTCGAAACGATTCGTAAGAAAGATTAGCTTCTTCCCCGTTTCCGGATCTCGATAGCTGATTTTTCGTAATTTTCCTTTGTATTTTGGTCGTCCGTGGCTGGGGATTTGGTAGATGGTTTGGTCGCAAAGATAGCCTCGTGTCCGGTCAGTCGGATGAGATTCATCGACTTTGAAGCGATTATTTCTTCGCGCTCGAGTTACCCAAAATACTTTTTGCTCGGTCAATTTACTGAGCCAAGTGCAGTCCCAGTATCCCCGGTCAAAGACTACCGTGGCTCCAGGTTTAAAATCGAAGTGAGTTCTGGCGATAGGTATGTCGTTGCACTTAGCTAGAGTAACAACAAAGAAATCCGGCAGGTCACCGGCCAGATCAATGGCAGTATGCAGTTTAACTGCCGCAGTTTCTCGTCGATAGTTTGCCCAAGGACTCAAGGCCAGGCAGAGGCTAATGGTACTGGAATCCAGCGCCAAAACATCGCCCTTGAAGCGAAATCCGTGTCGCTTGGGGCAAGTAAACTTGGCTTTTTTTAGGACGGAGTGAAAAACGTCCTCCAGAATCTCTAGCGGTCGAACCTGATTGGCGTCAGAAAGGGTGCTGCGACAAACCGTGGAAAATCCTAACCTTTTCATCCGGCGGTTGCCTTGGCAGAACACTCGCTCAATGGCCCGGATGCTCTCGTGTCCGGTTAACTGGCCAAAAAGAAGAGAACCAAACCACGTCCAGCAATCCAGTTGGCTGACCTTGCGATCTCCGCCGACGCGAGAAACGGAACGCTCAAATTCTTTGCGGGATATATGCTTGATTACTTGCTCAAAAACATTAGCTTGCGACACGGGCCTAAAACCTCCGGCACGGATTTTTCTTGATCGGAAAACCCTAAATGCCTTGGTTTTAGGCCCTCTTCAATTTTTTAGACTCTCGGTGGCCGGGCAGCAGTGTATGGCGTCACTTTGCGCACTTTATAGAAATTTCGCAAAGTGACGCCATACCTTCGGGAAAAAGTGCGGTTGGGGTGCGTTAGGGTATAATTCTTTGGAATGATTCCCCTAAAGATAATTCTCGGAAATGACTTGCTCCCTTGGGAGAGAGAATTGTTCAGCGGCCTTATCTCTGCATTGGATCCGTTTTTTAATATTGAGCGGATCGACTTCCTGGATGATCTTCGGGCGCTCAAAAGTAGGCCCTCTGGAATTTGGTGTCTACCACGGTGATGAGTGCCGGAAGATCGGCAGGCCAGTCTTTTAAATGCCGCACAGCCTCTTTCCAGCCGCGTGAGACAAACCAAAT
>JAYVQZ010000183.1:0-8802 GCA_043776735.1 Deltaproteobacteria bacterium
GCGATACGCCGTATCTGTGCAAGCGTGGTGCCGCCGTGTTTGAGGCTAGTAAGACTGGTGGAATACGTATTAGTCCCAAAAACCGGGACAAAATTGGGCCTCTTAAAGTTGGCGAGTAGAAGCCCCAGGGGACAGTCACACGGTTAGGGAAGCGAAATGGTCTTCGTCTTGTCGGAAAGGTTTGGCTCCAGAGAGTGGCCGAGATCGGTCTTGGTTTTTGATTCCACTTCGTTCCAACTAATATCGAGCAAGATCCCTTCCCGTTCGGCCTCAAGTTTCAGTTGATTGGCCAGCAGAATATTATCTGGGCCATCGTGGTAGGCAGTGTAATCTTCCCAATGCGCGCGAAGCGCAAAGCCTTCGGGTCCCGGTGTCCACCACTTCAAGCTTCCCACCGCAAGATGATCATTTTTCCAACCCAACTCGGCAGGCTTTTCATCCAATCCGAGTTTTGCAAGAAACAATCCGCGCTCTTCATCCCAGCCCCACGGCGCTTTCGGCTTTTCTGCACGGTAATGCCGGGGAACCATTCCCCAAAAAAGATCGATGAGTTCGCGGAACGTCATCGATAACCCGAGGTAGCGAGCTAGGTAATGGCGCCCCTCCTCTTGATCCCGGTAGGCGCGCTCTTGCCTGGGCCAGTAGGCAAGAAAAGATCGCCCCGCCAAATGTCCGATGAACTGCGTTCGTCCTAACGGATCTACGACCTCAAGGCGCGTTTCCCCTTTCTCCCCCACGTAAATCCGCGCTGAACCACTCAATCGGAATTTAGGGCTACGAAAACGGAGATCCAGTTTTCCTTGAATGTAGCGGAATAACTTTTCGCGCTTTATTTGGTCCTGAGTAAATACGTTGGGGCCAGGATCCACGGCGGGACGAATCTTCTTATGCGCGCAGGAGGAGAGCAGCAAAACGAGCAAAAGTGCCAACGATATTTTTTTCAAAATCCAATTTCCTTAAGAAAAGTTTCCATCCTCTGATTCACCAGGTCGGGGAAATCAGTATGCGGATTGTGGCTGCCCTCTGGTATGGAAAAAAACTTTCCACGCGGAAAATGGGCTGCCATGTGCTCTTGCCGCATTACAGGCACAATGCAGTCGTCCTCGCCTCCCAGAACGAGTACCGGACATTTTACCTCCCTAGCACGAACGTCCCCTTGAAAACGGGTAAGGTCCTCCAACAAACGAAGAAACACGGCAAAGTCGGTATCGGCAACGCCCTTTAGGTAACTCTTAATGTCTTTGTCGGCGGATCGTTCGGGATTAAAACCAAACTGCGCGGTTAGAAAATAGCTCACCGGATTTTGTGCCGTGAACCAACGCCAGAGATTTGTCGTAGCATCCGGAAACCAATCATATAGGCGACGGTGGGCCTCAAAGACGAGGTTTAGTCGGTCAGTAAAAAAGAAATGATCGAAAGGATTCTCAATCGTACCGGCAATGAGTATGAGCCCCGTGGCTGGATTGGCCGGTTGTCTGGCGGCTTCCACTAAGACTGGCACACCAAGACTATGGCCCACACCAACCCATTCTCGCACCCCCAGCTCTTTAAGTACGACGTGCAGATCTTTGGCGCACCATTCAAGAGTAAGATTGCGGTCGTTTTTGGGTTTGCCCGAGGCGTGATGCCCTCGGTAATCAAGCGTTATAATTCGATGAGTGGGGCTAAATTTGGGAAGTTGATGGCGCCAATGCTCTCTGCGGCACGTCAAGCCATAGCAAAAGACAAGTGGCTTACCCTCACCCCAAGTCTCGTAAAAAATAGGTGTGCCGTCTTCGGAACGTAGAAAACCGCTGGTAGTTTTTGGTAGAGTTTCCAAGCAGCCATGATTCTACATTTCAACGACGTACTGGCAAGTAAACTGCCCTACAGGCTGGCGAGGGGCTTCTGGTAAAATTAGCCAATGAACCTTTCCAAGAGCACCGGTTTTTTGGTTTCAGCTATTGCTTCGTTTTTTATCCTTTACCGCCTTCCCTTCGACTCTCGACTGGTCGAGTTATTTCGGCTAGAGCGCACCGCTCCTATTGAAAAAGGTTGGATGGGCGAAAGCCTTAGCCAGTGCTCCAAAATCAACTCTCTCAACAGTACCCGGGAGGAAGACCTTTGGGCGGAGAGGTTGAGCCGCGCAACGTCTCCGTCGGGTGCCCCCTGTAATATTGTGGTCACTAGTGTAAGAAATTCTCAGTTGGGACTGCGGACTTTTACGAAGGGAGAAGCCCGCGTTCTGTTCACCTCGGGAATTCTTGTGGCGCGTCGCCCCTTTTCCCTTCAAACCCCAAGCCCCTTGGTTCTCTTTCCCTTCGCGCTTTTTCTTCTGGGTTTGATTTTTCGCGTGGTTGCTTTTGGCCCCATGCTGACGTTCTTTTTGTTTGCCCTTTTCACGGAGGGCGGAAATCTCATTTTGCTATTTTCCACTTTTGCAAAAGCCACGACTCGGCTAGTTAGCGGTGACAAATATTTTTGGGGACTAAGTTTTGTCCTGGCTTGGGTTGCCCTGTTTTCTACTAGGGTAGAAGACAATACAGATCAGAATCGACGTCTTCCGTTTAAAGTTCCTGCGTTCCTCAGCCAATGGATGGGCATTTTGGTGGGAATCTGGAATCCCGGTGTCTTCTCCTGCTTCCTGACGCTGTTTCGACTGCCCGCGCGCGGCCTTTCCAAAATGGCGCCGCTCTTTAATCAACAGATCCTTGCCGTCACACTCAGCCTTTACCTGTTCAATTTTGATCGCACCCGCGGGGGCCAATGGCTGGAGAGCAGCCTCTTAATGCCTCGCTATTTTAGTTTTGCCGTTCTCATACTTCTCGTTTTGCAGCCGCGTCCCATGTTCCTTTCGTACCAAGAGTCACAAACCTGGTTTTTTCGATTTTTGCGTCCGGCCTGCTTGGTGATACCCATAGAATTACTACTGCAAATGTGGCCTGCATGGCGAGGCTTCTCGGTTTTGGCGCGCGTGGCTTTCCTGTTAATGGTGTGTGAGTTTGCCTGGTCAAAAGGGCTTCGCCTTCGCCCGGCGATGCGGGTTTTCATTACCGGACTAGTGCCTCTATTTTTATGTTTCCTAGCAGGAGAAATGACAACAGCGTCTGGCGTGCCTGAGCTGGTCACCGTGATTACTCACCCTAGGTTTCATCCCAGCTTCTATCCCCTATTTGTCTTTTTAAGCGGCTTTCTACTGGCCTTTGTAACGGGAAATCCGGCGACGGCCTATTTCACCCTGGTTCTTAATCTTTGGGGTCAGGCTGGGCCTCGGGGAGCCCTGGTTGATGGGATTCTAGCAGGAGCGCTGTTGTCTCCCTTCTCGCTTCTAAATTGGGTTCCCCTGCGCCAGTTGGGCGTTCGCCCCATTGCCTGGTACTTAGGCCGTTTTCGCCAACTAGGACCGGCGTTGGCCATCGGCGGTTTTATTTACACCATTGGAGGAATTCAGTCCGTGGCGATTCTTCAGCCAGTGACCTTTATCTTTTTAATCTTAGTCGCCGTAGCCTTCGCCCTCAAAGAGCGTGGCTGGCAGTGGAACAAAACGACGGTTTGACAATATAAATGTGTTTATCGAACCAGACCGTCACAGTTAATCACTTTGGTAATCTCACCCTTTGAGTCTGAATCAGAAAAAACTAAAGTAACATTTAACTGGTGGCTATTGATGGAACTCCCCCAACTTGATTGTGGGTCTGCAATCAAACTTACTTCTAAGTCAGAAACTAACATTCCCGAAGCTCCTGCTGCCGCTAACGACGAACTGAGTTGTTTTTGTAAACAGCTGCGATCGATAAGGCGCATTTTCTTAGCGTAGTCTTCTGTTTGCATTTGATCGAGGGTTACAAATATTTTCGCGGAACCTACGAATCTGCGCTCTAAGATAAGTTTTTCGGTGGCTAAAAGGCTTCGAAGCGTTGCTTCGGCCTTATTTTGCTTCGCTTGCGCCCACGCTTCACCAGGAGACGCATAGGAGTTTGAAGTAACGAAAATGAACGCAAGGCTGACGACCGGAGTAAAAACACCTAACCGCATAAGATCTCCTACATCGGGATATTTATGAACGAAGGCGAGGGGCTCTCGACTAACGCATGGCAGCGTATTTGTCGATTTTTTTACCAAATCCAGAATAACTGCTATCTATATGTTTTTGCTAAATTAACGTAATGGTCAGCGCTCCAGATGAGATAGTTTTTCTCTTCATCGCTGATTGGCCCGACGACTTTTGCAGGTCGTCCGAAGGCCTTCATTCCCGAGGGGATTTTGCTGTTTAACGTCACAAGGCTTCCTGCGCCGAGTAAAACAAAGTCACCAATTTCTGCTCCGTCTAGAACCGTACTTCCCATTCCCACCAAAGAAAAATCACCTACCTTACATCCGTGAAGGATAACGGAATGGCCGATTGTGGTGCTGTTACCTACAATCGTTGGCTGAAGTTCAGCAGAAACGTGGACCATCGAGAGGTCCTGAATGTTGGTACGTTCGCCAATTCGAATGTAGTTCACATCGCCGCGAAGGACGGCGTTAAACCAAACGTTGCTCTCTTTGCCGATATGAACATCGCCGTAAAGACGAACTCCTTCAGCAATAAAAGCGGTGGGATCTACGACCGTAGGATTAAATCGATGCGGAAACTTCTGCCGCAGACGAGCGAGTTCTTCTGGGGGCAAGGACATCGTTGATTTCGCGCTGCTGTCGGGGTGCTCCGACATAAAAACCTCTCAAGGCGGAGACATTGCCCGCCGTAATTTCGACGTCAATCACCTTTCCCAAAGTGGCTGCGCCGGCATTTTCGATATGAACCAATTTATTGTGCGGGCTACGGCCTGTATAGCAAAGCCCCTTTTTATCCATCGACTCCACAAGAACGGCTACGGTCTGACCAACGGTGGCTCGGTTTTCATCTTCGATATGGGTGAAGGCAATGTCTTGGGCCTGTTTCAGACGATATTCCTTTACACTCTCAGGAATGTCATCCCCCAACGCATAAGCCCGAGTTCCAGGACGCGGAGAGTACTTAAATAGGAAGGCACCGGAGAATTTTACTTCTCTTAGGACATCCAACGTCTGCTCGAAGTCGGCATCCGTCTCACCGGGGAATCCCACGATGGCGTCCGTAGAAAGCGCAATCTCGGGACAGGCTTTGCGAAGCCCTTCGATCTTTTTCAAATACTCAGCTTGTGTGTACAGACGCGACATGCGCTTTAAAACCGCGTCACTGCCGGACTGAAAAGGAAGATGAAGCGCAGGCAAGAGTTTAGAAACTCGGCCAAACTGCCCAATCAAATCTTCGCCCAAATCGCGTGGGTGGGAGGTGACGTAGCGAATTCTTTCAAGCCCTTCGATCTGGTTCGTTACTTCAATTAAACGAGCCAAATCCTCTTCGGTCCCCTTGCCGTAGGTATTGATGTTCTGCCCCAGGAACGTGATCTCTTTGGTTCCGTGAGCGACTAAGCGACGAACGTCGTCGACAATCTCATTCATGGTCCGACTTTTTTCGCGTCCGCGAACAAAAGGGACAATGCAGTAGGTGCAGAAATGATCGCACCCTTTCATGATGGTCAAAAATTCAGCAGGCTTAGCGCGGTGAATGACGGCGGGCTGGCTATAAAGCCGCCCAGACTCATCTAGCTTTGCAGCAACGGTCCGTTTGCCACGCGCGAGTGCAGAATTTACCAACTCGCCAATTTGATCGACCTGATCGGGGCCCATCACAAAATTTAAATGAGGCACTTTTTGGAGCAGAGTGCGGCCCATGCGTTGCCCCACACATCCGGTAATTCCTAGTACCTTGTTGGGATATTGCTCTTTCAGCGGCCGAAGCTGACCCAAGAGGCTTAAAACTTTTTGCTCCGCCTTTGCACGGATGCTGCATGTATTGATTAAAATCACATCGGCGCTGCGAAGCTCCGGCTCCAGGCGAAAACCTTGGGATTCCAGAACGGAAAGCATGCGGTTGGAGTCATAGACGTTCATCTGGCAACCGAACGTCTTGATATGGATGGACTTACCCTCTGACATGGAGCGCACTCTATTTTGAATCAAGGGCCGGCACAAGCCCTTCCTCTAAACATTGGCGTTGGGGCCCCTGCTTGTTAGATTTAATTACCGCTTTAAAAACGGTTCTCAATTTTCGGGGGAAAGATGAACGGCATTCCTTTATTTGCACCAAAACGGCAAAATGAAGCGCTACTAGCAGGGATTCAGGACAAGATCCTTTCCGTCATTAAATCCGGCCATTACATCCTGGGACCTGAGGTGAGTGCCTTTGAAAAAAGCCTGTCTAAGGCCTTAGGCTACGGCCATGCGGTTGGGACCAGCAGCGGAACGGATGCCCTCATTTTGTGCCTAAAAGCCATCGGGATGAAGCCTGAAGACGAGGTCATTACCCCGGCCTTTTCGTTTGTGGCCAGCACCAATGTCATCCCTTGGGTAGGTGCAAAGCCAGTCTTTGCCGACGTCTCTCCAGAAACGGCGTGCATTACGGCAGAATCGGTTTACCGGGTGATGAGCCCTAGAACCAAAGCAATCATTGCCGTCGATCTCTTTGGCCGCCAGGCCCCCATCCGAGAGCTAAAAAAGTTGGCCGACGCCCATGGCATTTACCTAATTGAAGACGGGGCCCAATCCATTGGAGTCCCTAACCTAGGCGCCCATTTTTACACCACCAGCTTTTACCCCACCAAGAACATGGGATGCATTGGTGACGGCGGAGCGGTTTTGACCGACAACTCCGAGATGGCCACACGAGTTCGAGAGATGACCGTTCACGGTGGGCTAATACGGGATCATTATATGCGGCCCGGAACCACAGCTCGGCTGGATGCCCTTCAAGCCGCCATCCTTAACTTAAAACTCCCTAAGCTCGACGCTTGGACGGCTCAACGCCGGACTGTCGCCCAGTGGTACCAGCGCCACCTAGGTCCGCTTGAAGCGGGTGGGGGAATTACCCTCCCCAAAATGGACGACCCGACTAAGGGTAACCACGTTTGGGCGCTCTACTCCCCTCGATTTAAACAGAGGGCGCAGGCCTTTGAACGGTTACGGGGAAAAGGGATTGGCTGTGCCGTTTATTACCCCAAGGCCATCCCCACGCAGCCGGCTTATGCGGCAACGGCAAAGGGGGAATGGACGGAGGCAACCAAATGGGCCGATGAGGTTTTAAGTCTCCCCTTGTTCCCGGAATTGACCGCCAAGGAGTTTGAAGTTGTGATAAGAAGCGTCGCTGAATGTCTGACGCGAACTTCAATGTAGTTCTCTACCAGCCGCTGATCCCCCAAAATACCGGCTCCATTGCCAGGCTGTGTGCGTGCACGGGGGCCACCCTACATTTGATTCACCCGTTAGGATTTCGCACAGATGAGGCTTCAGTAAAACGAGCGGGGCTCGATTACTGGGATCATGTGGCAATCCTTCAGCATGAATCTTGGGAGGCCTTTGTGGAGAAATATCCCCAGGGCCCGTTCTTCTTTTTTAGTAAATTCTCAGGCCGTTCTCTGTACAGCACGTCGCTCCCCAAAGGGTCTTACTTAATCTTCGGAAATGAAAGCAAAGGACTTCCTGAAACTCTCCACACAAAATACCGCGAAAACTTTTTGCAGATCCCCATGCGCACTCACCTAGTGCGAAGCCTCAATCTTTCTCAATCGGCAGCAGTCGTCCTCTATGAGGGCCTCAGACAGATTGGTTTTCTTGGCGACGGCCCCCCTCAGCTGTAGCGTCGCATAACTATTATTATCCGGCCGAACCGCCCAAAAGCTTCAGCCTCAAAATAACTCTTTTGCCAGTTCGCAAAGGTATGGCGTCACTTTGGGAATTCGCAAAGTGACGCCATACCTTTGGGAGTATTTGACCGCGACCGGCGTTACCGTTAGCGTCATTTTCATATGAAAAACGCTATGGTTTTGGGGTTAGTGTTCAGTTTCATAACGTCCTTCTCGCAGGCCTTCGGGTTCAATCTCATAGGCTGTAAATACAATAAAGAGTGTGTTCGAGAATTACCCGGAGCCCTCTGTGGCGATGGCACCAAAGCATACTTTACGGTCACCTTACGAGAGGGAGCGGATAGCCTTATCGTATACCTCAATGGAGGCGGGGCCTGTTGGAGTGAAGCCACCTGCACCAACACCCAATTTGTAACCACCATCTCTCGTCCTAAGGCCAGCAACGACTGGACCCATGGCCAAGGCCTTTGGAACAGCAAAGACAAAGAAAATCCGTTTGCGAGTCACTACAACATAATCAGCGTTCCCTACTGCACCGGGGACGCTCACACCGGCAGCAAGGTTCAGAATTATGGCACGGCCGAAAAACCATTTATTGTCCACCACCAGGGCTATAAAAATATTCTGTTGGCTCTAAATGCCGCCAAACATCTTTTCCCTCATCCCCGACGCGCGGTCTTTATGGGCTCTAGTTCGGGCGGAATCGGTGTCACTTACCACTTAAGAAATTTTGTAACGGCCTATCCCCATGTTGCCACCTACGTGATTAACGATGGCGGAACTCCCTTCGAGCCGCCCTTTGTAAATGACAAAGCCTATACTCATGTCTTGGGAAGTTGGGGCGCCTACGAAACCTTCCCAGAGCAATTCCGGGAGTCGCTTTCCACCTTTGGTCAGGTCTGGGATTTCAACCGTATTCAATTTCCCAAAGTACGTTTTGGTTTTGTCCACTCGTATGGCGATAAAGTCATGACTGGTTTTGCCCAAGCTCTCGGAGCGAGCACCCCCCTTCATGCCGTTCGCGACATGTTGGTAAATGCGTCGGAGAAATACATGGGCAATAAAACGTCGAACCAAAAGGTATTTTACCTAAACGATT